>CALMIQ010000017.1 GCA_937863965.1 uncultured Micropruina sp. | reverse complement strand
CGTTCCCGCAATTGTCGTGTTACCGTCGCATCCATGGCGGGACGGGGTGCGGCGGTCACGGCGGCGATGGCCGTCCTGCTGGCCGGTTGCACACCCGCGCCGGCCAGCCCGCAGGAGCCCAGCCCCCCGGCCGTGACCACCACCGCGACGCCCAAGCCGCCCGCGGTGAAGGGGGCTGTGCGCACCAACAAGACCACGCCGCTGTCGCTGCGGGCCGAGCCGACCACGCAGAGCCGGCGGCTCGCACGCATTCCGCACAAGACCACGATCACGCTGTCCTGCAAGGCGCTCGGGACGAGCGTCAGCAACGGCACCCGCGCCTCCAACGTGTGGAACAAGGTGACTTGGAAGAAGAAGACCGGCTACGTGGCGTCCGTGTTCGTCGACGGGGGCGACTCGGCCGCGCTGTCACTGTGCCAGCAGCAGAGCGTGACCCCGTCGACCACCCCGACCCGTCCGCCCAACGTCGAGCAGGCGATCATCAAGGCCGCCCGCAGCCAGCGCGGCGTGACCGAACGCAAGAAGGACTGCACCCCCTACGGCGGCTGCATGCCCTGGGACTCGTTGTACGCCACCTGGGTATGGAACAAGGCCGGCAACGCCGTCCCGAAGTTCTCCTTCCGCGGCGACCTGTTCAACTGGGCGAAGAAGCACGACCGGGCGCACAACGGCGTCGACGGGGTCGGCCCGGGTGACCTGGTGCTGTACGGCACGGGACCGCAGAACACCAAGACCTCCACCCACGTCGACATCGTCATCGAGGTGCTGCCCGCCGGCAAGCTGCGGGTGATCGGCGGCAACGTCAAGAACAAGGTCACCGAACGCGTGGTGTCCACCAAGGGCATCTACGGCTGGGTCGACGCGTAGCCCTAGAATCCCCCTGCGGCGGGAACCCACCCGGCCCACGGACCAGGGAGGACCGAATGCGGTTCGACTTCGTGCCCTCGGGAGAATCCACCATCGGCGTCGAGTGGGAACTGGCACTGGTGGACGCCGACACGCTCAGCCTGGCGCCTCGCGCCGAGAAAGTGCTGGAGTCCGTCGACGACCCCAAGTCCGGGCCCATCCGCCGCGAGTACCTGACCGACATGGTGGAGCTGGTGACCGGCGTCCATCACCGGGTCGGCGAGGCGATGGACGACCTGCGCGGCAGCCTAGACCGGGTGCGCGGCATCCTCGGCGAGGACACCCTGCTGCTCGGCGCCGGCGGGCACCCGATCGACCGGGCCGCCGACTCCGAGCCCTTCGACTTCTGGCGCTACAACGTGGTGAAGGAACGCAACGCCTACTGGGGCAGGCAGATGGCGATCTTCGGCACCCACATCCACGTCGGCATCGACCACCGCGACAAGGCGCTGCCGATCACCTACGGCCTGGCCCGGTTCTCGCCCTACTTCATCGCGCTGTCGGCGTCCTCGCCGTACTGGGAGGGAGAGGACAGCGGGTACGCGTCGCAACGCACGATGATCTTCCAGCAGCTGCCGACCAACGGCCTGCCGTATCCGATGGACTCCTGGGAGGAGTTCGAGCACTACGCCACCGAGCTGGAGGACGCCGGGATGATCTCGGCGCCCAACGAGATCCGCTGGGACGTCCGGCCGTCCACCTTCGGGACGGTGGAGAACCGGGTGCTGGACTCGGTTCCGACGTTCGCCGAGCTGGGTGCGTTGACGGCGCTCACCCAGTGCCTGGCCGAGTACATGTCGCGGGAGCTGGACGACGGCCGCGGCATCGCCCGGCTGCCGGTGTGGTTCATGAAGGAGAACAAGTGGCGGGCCGCCCGCTACGGCCTGGACACCGACGTGATCACCCCCCGGGTCGGGCAGAAGCTGCGGCCGATGCGTGAGGGCATCTACGACTGGCTGAACCGGTTGGAGGCGATCTCGGCCGAGCTCCGCTGCGCCGACGAGCTGCGCTTCGTCGCCGAGCTGATGGAGCAGGGACCCAGCTACCTGCGGCAGCGGGCGGCCGGCGACCCGGCGGCGGCGCTGCGGCAATTGGTGGACGAAACCGGCGCCGCCGCGCCCGCGCGGCTACCCTTCTCGGCGTGAAACCGTTCGTCCTGCTGGCCACCCGCGATCATGACAAGGCGGCCGGAGACGAATACGAGTCGGTCCGGCAGCACGCCGGCCTGACCCGCGACCAGCTGGTGCACATCCGGGTCGAGTCCGGCCCGCTGCCCCCGCTGCAGCTGGACGAGTACTCGGGAGTCTTCCTGGGCGGCAGCCCGTTCAACATCTCGGACGCCGTCAAGTCCGACCTGCAGCTCCGGGTCGAATCCGACATCCGCGGCGTGGTCGATCAGATCGTCGACGCCGACTTCCCCTTCCTGGGCATGTGTTACGGCATCGGCACGGTCACCGCCCACCTCGGCGGCAAGGTCGACCGCACCTTCGGCGAGGGCCTCGGCGCGATCGAGGTGACGCTCACCGACGCGGCCGCCGACGACCCGCTGTTGGATGGCGTCCCGCCGTCCTTCCAGGCCTTCGTGGGGCACAAGGAGGCCTGCAACGGCACCCCGCCCGGTGTCACCCTGCTGGCCACCGGGGTGGCCTGCCCGGTGCAGATGTACCGGTACGGCGCCAACGTCTACGTCACCCAGTTCCACCCCGAACTGGACGTGGTGTCGCTGGAACAGCGGATGAGCGTCTACCGCAACGCCGGCTACTTCCATCCCGACGACTTCGAGATCCTGGTCGAGATGGCCCGCCGCTCCGGGGTGACCGAACACCCGCACCTGCTGCTGCGCAACTTCGTCACCCGGTACACCCGCGACTGAGTCCCTAGCCGACCACCAGGTCGTCGTACTCGGGGTGCCGCTTCACGAAGATGGCCACGAACGGGCAGACCGCGCGGATCTTCCACTGCCCGGCCGCACGTACCTCGTCGAAGGCACCCTTGACCAGGGTGGTGCCCAGCCCGCGTCCGTTGAACCGTGGCTGCACCTCGGTGTGGTCGAAGCGGGCGACGCCGTTGGACAGGTCGTAGTGCGTGAACCCGGCCAGTTCACCGTCGACGAAGATCTCGTAACGGCTCTTCCCCTGGTTGTGCACGACGGTCTCGCTCACCTGGTGGTCCCTTCGTCCATAAGGGTGAAAAAACCCCACAATATCGCTAGGAGTTCGCCCGCTGGGGTGAATTGGCCGCGACGTTTGGGGTTGAGTAGGACGATGATCCGCTTCGACAGCGTGGGCAAGTCGTATCCGGACGGCACGGAGGCCGTCCGGGACTTCACCCTGGAACTGCCCAGCGGCCGGACGACGGTGCTGGTCGGCTCCTCCGGCTGCGGCAAGACGACGCTGCTGCGCATGGTGAACCGGATGGTCGACCCGACTACGGGCTCGGTCTGGATCGACGACGACAACGTGGCCGACATCCCGCCCGTGCCGCTGCGCCGCCGGATCGGTTATGTGATGCAGAACGCCGGTCTCCTGCCGCACCGCAAGGTGATCGACAACATCGCCACCGTCCCCCTGCTCAACGGGGTATCGAAGACCGATGCCCATCGCCGCGCGCTGGAGCTGATGGAGCTGGTCGGCCTGGAGACCACGATGGCCAACAGATACCCCGATCAACTCTCGGGTGGCCAGCAGCAGCGGGTGGGGGTGGCCCGCGGGTTGGCCGCCGACCCCAACATCCTGCTGATGGACGAGCCCTTCGGTGCCGTCGACCCGCTCGTCCGGGCCGACCTGCAGACGGAACTGCTGCGCATCCAGCGCGAACTGCACAAGACGATCGTGTTCGTCACCCACGACATCGCCGAGGCGCTGGCGCTGGGCGACCAGATCGTCATCCTGGCCAAGGGCGCCCGGATCGCCCAGGCCGGAACGGCCCAGCAGGTGGTGGCCGAACCCGCCGACGAGTTCGTCGCCGACTTCCTCGGTCTCGGCCGCGGCACCCTCGACCTGCACCTGCGCGAGACCCCGGGGGGCACCCTGGTGGTCGACGGTCATGGCCGTCCCGCCGGTCGGCTCGCCGACCCGTCGCCGCGGGCGGAGCACTGACATGACCTGGGTGCTGGCGAACCTCGAGCTGATCGGTTCCCGTACCGTGTCGCATCTGCTGCTGGCGGTGCCGGCGATCGTGTTGTCGTTCGTGCTGGCGCTGCCGCTGGGCTGGTTCGCGGCGAACCATCGATGGTCACGGGCCACCCTGCTGACCGCCGCCGGCCTGCTCTACGCGATTCCATCGCTGCCGCTGTTCGTGGTGTTGCCGACGATTCTCGGCATCGGCGTCCGCGACGCCGCCAACGTGATCATCGCACTCACCCTGTACGGGCTGGCGCTGATGGTCCGCGCGGCCGCGGATGCCCTGAGCTCGGTGGGTGCGCCCGTGCGGTTGTCGTCGACGGCGCTCGGCTACTCACCCGCGAGCCGCTTCTGGCAGGTCGAGCTGCCGCTGGCCGGCCCGGTGCTGCTGGCCGGGCTGCGGGTGGTCGCGGTCAGCACGATCAGCCTGGTCACGGTCAGCTCACTGCTCGGCGTCGACAACCTGGGCCTGCTCTTCGTCGACGGCTTCCAGCGCGGCATCCTGGCCGAGGTGCTGACCGGAATCGTCGCGACCGTCGTGTTGGCGGTGCTGGTGGACGGCCTGCTGGTGCTGCTGGGCCGGCTGCTGATGCCGTGGGCGCGGGGATCACGGGCATGAACTACATCACCGAGGCGATCGCCTGGATCCTCGACCCGGCCAACGCCGGGGGCAGCGACGGGGTGTGGGCCCGGTCGGCGGAACACCTGTGGTACACGCTGCTCGCGGTCGCCGCCGCCTGCGTGATCGCGATCCCGCTGGGCTATCTGGTGGGGCACACCCGGCGCGGCCGCGGCCTGGTCGTGGTGTCCTCGGGCGCGGCCCGGGCGCTGCCCACGCTGGGCGTGGTCACGCTGGTCGGGCTGGTGTTGGGCATCGGCCTGGTGGCGCCGCTGGTGGCACTGGTGCTGCTGGCCGTCCCGTCGGTGCTCGCCGGCGCCTACGCCGGCCTCGAGGCGATCGACCCGAGGACGGTGGACGCGGCCCGCGCCATGGGCATGTCGGAGTGGCAGGTGCTCACCCGGGTCGAGATCCCGCTCGGCCTGCCATTGCTGCTCGGCGGCATCCGCTCGGCCACCCTTCAGGTGATCGCCACCGCGACCCTGGCCGCCTATGTTGGTGCGGGTGGACTGGGACGGTTCCTGTTCCTCGGACTCAAGACGCAGGACTATCCACAGATGCTCGCCGCCGCGCTGCTGGTGGTGCTGATCGCCCTGATCCTGGAAGGAGTCTTCGAACTCGCCGAACGACAGACGGCCCACCGTCTGCACACGACCTGACCCGACCGAGAACCCGGAAGGCTCTGCCCGATGAAAGAAGGCCCCATGAAGACCCGTATCGCCGCCCTACTGGCTACCGCAGCCCTGGCGCTGACCGCGTGCTCATCGTCGAACCCGCTCGGTTCGGCCGGCCCCGCGTCGCCCGCCTCGTCCGGCGGTGGCACGCTGATCGTCGGATCGCAGCAGTACTACTCCAACGAGATCATCGCCGAGCTCTATGCCCAGGCTCTCGAGTCGAAGGGCTTCACGATCACCCGCCAGTACCAGATCGGCCAGCGCGAGGTGTATCTGCCCGAACTGCAGGCCGGCAAGATCGACGTGTTCCCCGAGTACGCCGGCAACCTGCTGCAGTACCTCGACAAGAACTCCTCGGCCAAGACCGGCGAGGAGGTGCTGGCGGCCCTGCCCAGCGCGCTCGGCCAGGGGCTGCGTCCGCTGACCGCGGCCACCGCGACCGACCAGGACTCCTACAACGTGACCGCCGAGTTCGCCACGGCCAACTCCCTGGCCAGCATCGCCGATCTGGCCAAGCTCAACCGGACGGTCAAGGTGTGCGCCAACTCCGAGCTGGCGAAGCGGCCCTACGGCCCGCCCGGGCTGAAGTCCGCCTACGGCCTGGACGTCGAGGTGATCCCGGTGGAGGACTCCGGGGGTGCGCTGACACTGAAGGCGCTCAAGGACGGCAAGTGCGACACCGCCGACATCTACTCGGCGGACCCGGCCATCGCCAGCAACGGTCTGACCACGCTGACCGATCCGAAGAGCCTGATCCTGCCGCAGAACGTGGTGCCGATCGTGTCCACCAAGGTCGACGAACAGGCGGCCGCCGTGCTCGACACGGTGAACGCCAAGCTGACCACCGACGAACTGGTCGCGCTCAACGCACTCAGCGTCGGCAAGCAGCAGTCGTCCGCAACCATCGCCAAGGAGTGGCTGGTCGCCAAGGGTCTGCTCAGCTGACCCGCAGCTCGCAGAACGACTCGTAATGGTCGGCGGTGTAGAACCAGACCTCCGGCTCGGCGCCGAGCCGGACCTGACCGCCGGTGACCAGGCGGCGCGGCCCGGGGAACCTCACCCCGGGCGCGCGCACGGTGTATTCCCGGTAGTAGCCGCGCGGTTTCGCGGGCAGCAGCCGCTCCCGGTTGCCGAAGGTGCCGCCGTCGTCGCGGGGCCGCAGGTAGGGACCGTCGGACCGGACGGCTGCGACCGCTGCGTCCACCTCCTTCGGGACGCCGGCGCACGGCGGGAGCCCCGACGAGCCGGACGGCCGCGGCGTGACGGACGACCGGCCGGTGGCGAGCGGGGTGACACTCGCCGTGGGTGTCACACTCTCCACCGGGCGGTTCGACAGCCAGACCATCAGCAGCAGCAGCGCCGCCAGGACCGTCCCCACCACGAGCAGGGCGCGTTGCCGGGGGTTCACCCGTCCAGCCGTTCGATCAGCAGCAGGATCCCGAAGAGCAGGTCGGTGCGCTCCGTCAGCACGTCGGCCAGCCGGAACCAGCCGGGGGTGTCGGCGTCGATCAACCGCTCCGCCCCGGACCAGACCAGCGCCAGCCGCTCCGCGTCCGGCCAGTACCGGGCCAGGTCGTGCAGGCTGTCGGCCAACGCGTCCAGGTTCCGCCCTGCGGTCTGCGGCAGGCGCAGCCCATCCGAGATCCGGCGCTGCGCCTCGCGGAAGTCGGTCACGCCGGCGGTGTCGACGGCGACCACGGTGAAGCCGGCGTCCCGGCAGCGTCCGATCAGTCGTTCGCCGTCGCGGGCGTCGGCGAACAGCAGGCCGTCGCCCTCCAGGCCGAGCACGCCGGCCAGGTCGGTCACTGGTCGAGGAACCGGTCCAGCTGTATCCGCCGGCCCGGCGAGATCTCGGGAACGCCGCGGCGCACCACCAGCACGTCGCATTCGGCGTGCTCGACCACCTGGTTGGACACCGACCCCATCAGCAGGCCCTTGAAGCCGCCGGCGCCGCGCGTCCCGACGACCACGATCCGGGCGTTCTTGGACGCCTTGATCAGCTCGCGTCCGGCGGGGCCGTGCGGCGTCTCCAGGACGACCTCGACATCGGGATAGTCGGCCAGCACGTCCGCGATGTCGCGCTCCAGGCGCTGCCGCACCGCGGCCTCGAAGTCCTCGGCGGGCGGCACATAGCCCGGCGACCAGGTCGACGGACGGGGCGCGGTGCTGATCGACCAGGCCCTGATGACGTGCACCGGCATCTTGACCTGGCGGCCCAGCCAGAGGGCCCGGTGCAGCGCGAGATGGGAGAAATCCGAACCGTCGTTGCCGACGACGATGGGCAATTGCTCTTCCATGAACCGACTGTACCGGTCCGGGCTTGACCCGCGTGGTCAAGTGGGACCCATGAGCGAACGACCAACCCCCGTCATCGAGGTGCGCGATTTCCGGATGGCCTTCGGCGATCAGGTGGTCATCGACGACCTGAGCTTCGACGTCCACGCCGGCGAGACCTTCGGACTGCTCGGCTCCAACGGCTGCGGCAAGACCACCACGATCCGCGCCCTGCTCGGCATCTACCAACCCACCGCCGGCACCCTGCTGGTCGAGGGACGCCGGTTCGACCCCGCCCTCGGGTCGCGGCTCGGCTACCTGCCGGAGGAGCGCGGCCTGTACCGCAAGGAGTCGGTGCTCGACGTGATGACCTACTTCGGCCGGCTCAAGGGTCTCAGCCACGCCGCGGCGGACGGCTGGGCGCGCGCCTACCTGGAACGGGTCGGCCTGCACGACCACGCCAAGGTGCGGTTGGACAAGCTGTCGGGCGGCCAGCAGCAGAAGGTCCAGCTGGGCGTCACCATCATGAACGCGCCCAGCATCCTGATCCTCGACGAACCGACCAAGGGGTTCGACCCGGTGAACCGCCGGCTGCTGATGGATCTGGTCGACGAGCAGCGCGCGCAGGGCTCGACGGTGGTCATGGTCACCCACCAGATGGACGAGGTGGAGCGGCTGTGCGACCGGATCCTGCTGCTCAAGGACGGCCGCGCCGAGGCCTACGGCACCCTCGCCCAGGTGCAGGACGCGTTCGGCGGACGCCGGATGCGGCTCACCTTCAGCGGCGTGCTGCCCGCCTCGCCCAGCTATCGGGTGGCGGTCAGCGAGCGCAACTACGCCGAGCTGGAACTGCCCGAGGGCATCGAGGTCAACGCCGTCGTCCGTGAACTGCTCGACGCCGGCGTCCAGCTGCGGGGCTTCTCCACGGCCCGGGTCTCGCTGGAGGAGATCTTCCTGAAGGTCTACGGCGAGGAGGATGAGGCCGCATGAACCGGCACAATCTCGGTACGGTGATCTCCTTCGAGTTCCGCCGGACCGTGCTGAAGCCCAGGTTCTGGCTGATCTCGCTGTCGGTGCCGCTGCTGATCGCGGTCGTCGTCGGCCTGATCACGCTGAGCGGGCAGACCACCGCCGAGCGCGCCGAGAGCCAGGACTCCGCCCCGCTGACCTTCACCTACACCGACGCCTCCGGACTGATCGACCCCGCCGTGGCCAGGGCGGCCGGCGGCACCCGGGTGACGGACGCCGCGGCCGCCCGGGCCGCGGTGGTGAACGGCACCGCGCAGTGCCACATCGACTACCCCAAGGACCCGCTCAGCCGGCCGATCGAGATCCAGGGCCAAGACCTGGGACTGTTCGACT
This sequence comes from uncultured Micropruina sp., assembly GCA_937863965.1. Taxonomy (GTDB): domain Bacteria; phylum Actinomycetota; class Actinomycetes; order Propionibacteriales; family Propionibacteriaceae; genus Micropruina. Next base: position 7,842 of record CALMIQ010000017.1, on the reverse strand, counting down.
CCGGCCGTTACGGCGCGGTCGCGGTGGCGGTGTTCACCTCCTCGATCGCGCAACGGATCGGCGACCCGGTGCTGGCCGAGCTGGCGGTGAACTCCCCGGACGTCCAGCTGGTCACCTTCGCCGACGGCCGGCCCACCCCGGGGATCGCCGGGGTGATCGCGCCGGGCATCTTCCTGGTGCTGTTCTACCTGGCCGTGCTGATGCTGGGGAACCAGATGCTCAACGTGACTCTGGAGGAGAAGGAGAACCGGGTCACCGAGATGATCCTGACCACGATGAACCCGACCACCCTGATCGTCGGCAAGGTGCTGGCGCTGGTCTGCATCGGGATCGTCCAGGGCCTGGCGGTCGGCATCCCGGCCAGCATCGTGTTCAGCCTGTTCAGCGGCAGCCTGGGACTGCCGCAGGCGTCCGCGGGCGTGCCGATGCTGGGGTCGATCCCGATCGACGCCGGTGCGGTCGCGATCGGCTTCAGCCTGTTCCTGTTCAGCTTCCTGATGTTCACCGGGCTGCTGGTCGCGATCGGCGCGGTGATGCCGAGCGCCAAGGAGGCCGGCAACACCTTCGGCATCGTGGTGATGTCGATGTTCATCCCGCTGTACGCGGCGTCCCTGCTGGTCTCCGACCCGCACGGCGTGGTCTCGCAGATCTTCACCTACTTCCCGCTGACCGCCCCGGTCTCGGCGCTGCTGCGGAACGCGACCGGAGGGCTGTACTGGTGGGAGGCCGCGATCGCGCTGGCCATCCTGGCGGTTTGCGGCTGGCTGTTCCTGAGCCTGGGCGTCCGGCTGTTCCGGACCGGCTCGATCAGCTACGGCAGCCGGGTGAGGATCGGCCGGGCGTTGGGCTGGACGGGCCGCCGCTAGCGTCTTCGGATGGCCTCCGCTACCCTAGATGTTCGGCGCATTATCGCGTCGTGTGCCGGTTTTCCAGCAAGAAATCAGGTGTTACCACGAAAGAAGCGGAGGATTTCGCATGACGGACCGCAGAGGGCTCAGCCCCGCACAGCAGCAGGCGATCGAGCAGACCGAGACCTGGGGTGCCCACAACTACCTGCCGCTGCCGGTGGTCATCGAATCCGGCGAGGGCGCGTGGCTGACCGACATCGACGGCAACCGCTACCTCGACTTCCTCTCGGCCTACTCGGCTGTCAACTTCGGGCACTGCCACCCGGTGCTGACCAAGGTGGTCACCGACCAGCTGCGCAAGGTGACGATCACCTCACGGGCGGTCTTCTCGGCAACCTACGGCCCCTTCGTCCAGGCCCTCGCCGAGCTGTGCGGCAAGGACATGGTGCTGCCGATGAACACCGGCGTCGAGGCCGTCGAGTCGGCGATCAAGCTCGCCCGCAAGTGGGGCTACGAGGTGAAGGGTGTCGAGGAGCGGCACGCCAACATCATCGTGATGGCCAACAACTTCCACGGCCGCACCACCACCGTCATCTCGTTCAGCAACGACGAGACCGCCCGGCGCAATTTCGGCCCGTTCACCCCCGGCTTCCGCACCGTGCCCTACGGCGACATCCAGGCGATCGCCGACGAGATCGACGCCAACACCGTCGGCGTCCTGGTCGAACCGATCCAGGGGGAGGCCGGCGTGATCGTGCCGCCGAAGAGCTTCCTGCCCGCGCTGCGTGAGCTGTGCACCGAACGCAACGTGCTGTTCATCGCCGACGAGATCCAGGCCGGTTTGGGCCGCACCGGCAAGACCTTCGCCTGCGAGCACAGCGGTGTGGTGCCCGACCTGTACATCCTCGGCAAGGCTCTCGGCGGCGGCATCATGCCGGTGTCGGCCGTGGTCGGCAACCGCGACATCCTCGGGCTGCTGCACCCAGGCCAGCACGGCTCCACCTTCGGCGGCAACCCGCTGGCCGCGGCCGTCGGACTGGCCGCCGTGGAGCTGCTGCGGACCGGTGAACTGCAGCGCCGCTCGGCCGAACTGGGCGAGCATCTGCACGCCCGGCTGCGCGGCCTGGTCGGCAACGGCGTGGACGCCGTCCGCGGCAAGGGGCTGTGGGCCGGGGTCGACATCGACCCCTACCTGGGCAGCGCCCGGTCGATCTGCTACCGGCTGCTGGCCCGCGGCGTGATCGCCAAGGACACCCACACCAAGACCATCCGGCTGGCACCCCCGCTGGTGATCGAGCGCGACGAACTCGACCGGGCGATCGACGCCCTGGTGGACGCCCTCGCCGAGGCCCGCGCCGAGAAGGGCTGAGCGCCCGCGTCAGCGGCGGCGGAGCCTGAGCACCAGGACCGCCGCCGCGAGCCCGACCCCGACCAGGCTCCAGATCACCGGGCCCACCCAGGACGGCGGCGGTGGCGATGCGGGCGGCTCGCCGGTACCGGACGGGGCGGGCGCCGGTGTAGGCGTGAAGCCGACGCCCAGCTCGGCCCGGTCCAGGCGGATGGGAGCGGAACACAGGCCGGTGCGGAGGTCACCCCACAGGCCGTAGGCGAACACCGTGGGTGTGCCGCTCAGCCGCACCCCGCAGCTGCCCTCACTCGCTTCGGAGCGGACGGTGACGACGGCCGGCACGCCGCCCTTGTACACCCGGGTGACCCGGATCGAGTAGGTGATCAACTCGCCACTGAAACCGCTCGTCGGCTGAGACGTCGCGATCACCTCGCCATCGAATACGGCCGTGGCCGCGTCGAGGGCTTCCGCCGTCGTCCGCGTGGCGCAGGAACAGGCGCAAGCGACGGGAACCTGGATGATCGCTGCCACACCCATCGTCAACGCGACAACGGTCAGCAGCCGCAGCAGAACACGCATGCCCTGAATCATCCGGCATCCGGCAACGACGAAACCCGCGCCACGTCACGAACCCGCGCGGCGGAACAGCCAGGTGATCACGGCCGCCATGGCCACCAGACCTGCCATCCCCCAGAGCACCAGCGGGGGCAGACTCTCCGCGGCCGACGGGGCCCGCGTCGGCGAGGGCGAGGGCGAGGGGGTGACCTGGTCCGGGGTCGCGGGGACGGGCGTCCGGCCGATGCCCAGCTTCGTCCGGTCCAGCGGCCAGGGCGCCGCGCACAGGTTGGTGGTCAACTCGCCCCCGCGATCCCGCGCGAACACCGTGACCCGGCCCGTGAGCTCGACGCCGCAGGCGGCCTCGGACCCCTCCGAGATCACCTCCACCCGGCTCGGAACCTCACCCTTGTAGACCCGGGTGACGGCCACGGTGTAGCTGATCGGGTCGCCGTATGACCCGGTGGGCGCCCGCTTCCAGCCGAGCACGTCAGCCTCGAACACCGCCGTCGCGCCGGCCAGCGCCTGCCTCGTGTCCAGCGGCGCACAGGAGCAGGCACACGCGAGGGGAACCGGGACGACCGCGTGCACCCCGACGGCCAGGGAGGTGACGGCCAGCAGACGCAGCAACACTCGCATGCACCGATCACGCACGATCCGCTCCCGACGTTGCACCGGAAACGCGAAGAGCCCGGCCGAAGCCGGGCCCCACGCCAGGATCACACGTCGCCGCGGGCTCTCGGGCCCCCGACCCGGGCTCGCGGCCGAGGTGGATCAAGCCTGCTTGATGGCCGACACCTCGAACTCGAGGGTCACCTTCTCGCTGACCAGGACGCCGCCGGCCTCGAGCGCCGCGTTCCAGTTGAGGTTCCAGTCCTTGCGGTTGACCACGACGGAGCCCTCGAAGCCGATCCGCTCGTTGCCGAACGGGTCGGTGGCCGCGCCCTGGAACTCGAACGGGATGGTGACCGGGTGGGTCACGCCCTTGATGGTCAGGTCACCGGTCACCTCGACGACGTCGCCGTCGACCGCGAAACCGGTCGCGACGAAGGTGAGCTCGGGGTAGGTCTCCGCGTCGAAGAAGTCCGCGGAGCGCAGGTGGGCGTCGCGGCCCTCGCTGCGGGTGTCGACGGACGCGGCCTGGATGGTGACGCTCAGCGACGAGGCGGACGGGTCGGCGCCGTCGATCGTGGCCGTTCCGGCGACCTCATTGAAACTGCCACGAACCTTCGTGACCATGGCGTGGCGGGCCACGAAACCGAGCTGGCTGTGGCTCGCGTCGAGGACGTAGGTCCCCTTGATAGCGGTGATTCCGGAGGTGGTACCGGTGACTGCAGACATCTGCGCCTCTCTTCGGGAGTGTTGAAATCTAAACCACTTCTACTATAGACACAGGTTGTTGACCTGTCAATAACCGTCTCGGGCGACGCGCTAGGGTGGCCGCAGGCGACGACGCCCCCCTCCCGTTTCATCCGGAAGGAGTTCCCAGTGAGCGCAGCCCAGTTCATCCGCGGAGAGCGATGCTGTGAGCTTCCGCGCGTCCCGGCCACCGCGGGCAGCGACGGCTACGACGTGGCGAAGCTGCTGGCCACCACCGGCGACGTCACCCTGGACGTGGGCTTCGGCAACACGGCGTCCTGCCGGTCGGCGATCACCTACATCGACGGCGACGCCGGCATCCTGCGCTATCGCGGCTACCCGATCGAGCAACTGGCGCAGCAGTCCACCTTCCTGGAGACCTCCTATCTGGTGCTCTACGGCGAGCTGCCCACGGCGTCCGAACTGGCGGAGTTCACCGAGGCGATCAGCACCCACTACCTGCTCGACGAGCGACTCAAGGCGATGTTCGGGCTGTTCCCGCGGCGCTCGCACCCGATGCCGGTGCTGGCCGCCGGGATCAATGCGCTGTCCACCTTCGCGTTGCCGCCGGTGGCCCTCACCGAACGGGCGGTCGAACAGCACGCCTACCGGCTGATGGCCAAGGTGCCGACCCTGGCCGCCTACGGCTACAAGAACTCCCTCGGGCTGCCGACGCTGTATCCCGACGAGTCGCTGGGCTACATCGAGAACTTCCTGCGGATGAGCTTCGGCGTCCCGACCCGGCCCTACGAGATCGACGACACCGTCGTCCGGGCCCTCGACACGCTGCTCATCCTGCACGCCGACCACGAGCAGAACTGCTCCACCTCGACCGTGCGGATGGTCGGCTCGTCGGGCGCCGATCTGTACCAGTCGGTCGCGGCCGGGGTGAGCGCACTGTCCGGGCCGTTGCATGGCGGCGCCAACCAGGCCGTGATCGAGATGCTGCAGCGCCTCCGCGACACCGGTGAGGACGCCGCCAGCTTCGTCCGCAAGGTGAAGGACAAGTCCGCCGGGGTGAAGCTGATGGGCTTCGGGCACCGCATCTACAAGAACTTCGACCCGCGGGCGCAGATCGTCAAGCAGCATGCGGACGCCATCCTGCGCGACAGTCCCGGCTCGGACGAGCTGCTCGACCTGGCGCTCGAGTTGGAGGACGCCGCGCTGCACGACGACTACTTCACCGAGCGCAAGCTGTACCCCAACGTCGACTTCTACACCGGGCTGATCTACCAGGCGATGGGCTTCCCGGCGAACATGTTCACCGTGCTGTTCACCATCGGACGGCTGCCCGGCTGGATCGCTCACTGGCGCGAGCAGTCGCTCGACCCCGCGACCCGGATCGGGCGGCCGCGCCAAATCTACGTCGGCGAGGTGGAGCGCGACTACGTGCCGCTGTCCGAGCGCTGAGCGGACCGCGTTCTCGGTCCGGCGCCACTCAGTCCAGCGCCGCCAGCACCAGCACCCGGCCGGCGACCAGGGAAGCACGCAACACGGCCGACGCCGTCACCTGCTCCGCGAGCAGGCCGTTCACCGCGTCCGCCAGCGATCCCAGGCCGAGCCCGGACGCCTCGTCCGCCCGGCGCCGCAGGGTGTCGCGCTGCCGGGCGCTGAGCGTGGGCCGTCCGGTCGAGGCCAGCGCCTCGCAGACGTCCAGCACCGCCTCGCAGGCCTGCGCCAGCGGGCCGGCCGATCGGGTCGGCTCGCCGGCGTGCGCCCGTGGACGCCGATCGGCGGGCTTCCGGATCAGCCAGCGGCGGCGGGGGTCGGGCTCGGCCGGCGTCAGTGACGGGGAGATCAGCCGGTGTCGTCCGTTCTCGACGACGAAGATCGACACCGGCCGGTCCCGGTCGTCGAGGACGACGGCGGCGATCTGCCTGCCGTCCCGCAGCAGGCCGCCGATCACCTCCTGGTCGGGGCCGGTGGCGTCCATCCGGGCCAGGTGTCGCACCCCCGCCCGATCGGTGATCGGCCAGCGGAGTTCCTGGTTCACCTCGTCGAGTTCGGGCTCGGCGACACCGAGCAGCCGTCGCGGCACGATGATCCGGACGTCCGCCGCACGCGGCAGGAACCCGATCGCGTCCGCGCCCCGCCCGGAGCCCTCGATCGTGCGTGCGAGTGCCTCCAGATCGGGCGGGTCCTCGCCGAACCGGGCGCCGAGGACCACGCGGCTGCGGGTCGTCGGGCTCAGGCTGCCGTCGTCGCGCCGCTCCGCGCCCGCGAGGGTGAAACGGCCGCCGGCCAGGGTGTTCGCCGACACGCCCCACAACAGCGGGGCATCCCAGGACCGGGTGAACGACGGGTCGGCGCCGGCCGCGCGTCCGGCGGTGACGGTCTCCAGCCGTTGGTGGGTGAGGTCCCACAGCATGGCGGTCAGACCGCGGGCACCGGACGGCGCCGTCCACCAGCGCAGCGCCAACGGCAGCAGCGTGCCGACCTCGGCAGCTTCTCCGGCGCCACGCCCGCCGACGAGCTGCGCGGGCAGCGGGGCCGGCGCGGCCTGCAGGGCGGTGGCCAGCGCCCATGACCGGGCCAGCGCCGCGAGCAGCTGTCGCTCGGAGCTGTCGTCGTCGCGTCCGGCCACCCCCGCGGCCCGCCCCCGGGCCTGGGTGAGCAGCGTGGCCAGCAGCGGCAGCGCCTCGAGCCGGGCACGCTGGGCCGCGGCGGCCAGCCGCGCCACGCCATCGGGACCGACGCGGGACAGCCCGGCCCGCAGCAGCGTCTCCGCGGCGTTCCGGGCCTGGACCATCGCCTCGCGCTGTCCGGGGTGGATGACGTCCGGCGAATCGATCCCGGCGGGCCACTCCCAGGCCCGGTCGTTGGCGGCGAACAGCCGGACCATCGCCTCCAACCGCCAGGCCCGCTCGACCACGTCGCCGTGGCCCCCGGCGACCAGCATCCCCGCGACCCCGCCGCCCGTGACGGCCACGATCTCAGGGGAGCCGGGCCAGGCGATGCGCAGCGTGCCGCCCCGAGGCTCGACCGTGGTCGGGGTCGCCGCTACCCCGGCAGCGACCTTGCGGACGGCGGCGATGCCGGCGGCGCGGTTGACCGCGGCGGGTTCGAGGGCGAGCAACTCGTCGAGGATCTCCCGCCGGCCGGGCTGGTTGCGCTCGTCGAAACCCCCCTCGTGTGAGGTCTCGACAGGCTCCACAGGCGGATGGTCGCGCGCCCAGACGCAGGCGGCCACGATGTGCACGCAGACGCCGGCCACGGGACAGCCGCAGGTCGCCTTGCGCGGACCGCCGGGCAGCAGCCGGACCGTCGCGGAGGGCGTCCCGGTGTAGCGCAGCTCGACCGCGGCGGCGTCCGCGCTCTCCACGTCGAACCGGCCCGCCTCCTTGGCCGCGCGCCGGGCCAGGCCGCGGTTGGCGAGCACGGCCAGGGCGTCGTCGTCGAGGGCCGCGTAGGCGTCCAGCCACTCGGGCAGCGTCATGCCATCACCTCGGCCAGCCACTCGGCGAACCGGTCGGGGGTCATGGCCGCCACCGGCATGCCCGCGGCCACCAGCCGGGCGGCGGTCGTCCGGTCGTACCAGGGCTCGCCCTCGTCGGAGAGTGCCGCCAGTCCGAGCAACCGGACGCCGCCGGCGGCCAGCCGGCGCACGCCGGCGACCAGGGCGGACACCGAGCCGCCCTCCTCGAAGTCGCTGATCAGCGCGACGACTGTGCGGGAAGGCTGGCTGACCAGGGTCTCGGCATGTTGGATCGCCTGGGCGATGTTGGTGCCGCC
>CALMIQ010000016.1 GCA_937863965.1 uncultured Micropruina sp. | reverse complement strand
AGCGAGGCGAACGGTTCGTTTCGGCCATCTACGACTTCTGTGACGACCTCGCGACCTTCCCGCTTATCGGCGTCGCACGTGATGATCTGTTGCCGGGCTTGCGCACTATCGGGTTTCGCCGTCGAGCGACCATCGCCTTCGTGGTCACTGACGCAACCGTGGAGATCCATGGCGTCTACTACGGTGGCCGCGACTACGAGGCCCTGATCCAGGGCTCTCGCGACTAGCGATTGGGAGCCACCCATCAACCCAACTTCCGGGATCGAGCCTGTCAAAGACCTCGAAGCCGGATCGGCCGCGACGAGCTCGGCCGGCGATGAATCAACATGTCCTGAAGGTGGGGTCGGGCGTGTGCGGCCGCCGCATGGCTCATCGGCCGTCGCGCAGCACCCAGGCGAACGCCCGGTCCACATCGTGCACGGTTGGTACCCCGGCCGGTCCGGGTGGCCGCCTGACGATGACCACGGCCACCCCGAGTTCCTGCGCGGCGTCCAGCTTCGGGCGGGTGTAGCTGCCGCCGGAGTCCTTCGTCACCAGCACATCGGCGGCGTGCGTGCGCAGCAAGGCGCGCTCGCCGTCGAGGGTGTACGGGCCGCGGCTGGTGACCAGCTTCCACCGTTCAGGCAGTGCCAGCGCCGGCACGTCGACCACGCGCGCGAGGACGTCATGGCCGGCCAGGGCCGGAACGAACCGGGCCAACTCCTGCCGGCCCACGGTGAGGAACGGCCGCTCCCCCAGCTCCGCGGCCAACGCGGCGGCAGCCTCGTGGTCGTCGGCGTAGTGCCAGGCCGGATCGGGTTCCCAGCCGGGTCGCTCCAGTCGCAGCAGCGGATGCTCCGTGCAGGCCACGGCGGCGTTGGCGCTCATGCCGAGCGCGAACGGGTGGGTGGCGTCCACCACCAGGTCGTAGTCGGCCAGCGCCGTCCGGAGTCCGGCGACGCCGCCGAAGCCGCCGATCCGCACCTTGCCGACGGGCAGCCGCGGCTCGGCGACCCGGCCGGCGAGCGAACTGGTGACATCGACGCCCGCCTCGACCAACAGGGCGGCCAGCTCGCGGGCCTCGCTGGTGCCACCCAACAGCAGCACCCTCATCGCGCGGCCTCCAGGTCAGGGACCCACGGGTCACTGAGCGCGCCGATTCGAAGCGGGGCGATGTGCGGCATCCTCATCGCGACGCCCCTGGCGCCAGCACCGGCAACCCAACGGGTGCACCGTGCTTGGCCAGGCTCAGCAACGCGTCCACGTCCAGGTGCTCCTCGACGAGCTCGCCGAGCAGGTCGAGCCGCCGCTCGCGGGCCGCGGGGAAGCTGACCCCGGACGGCTGGCGTCCGGCGATCTCGGCCAGGAAGGCGCCACGCAACGCGTCCCCCTCCAGGCTGCCGTGCCACATGGTGCCGAACACGTTCCCGGCGCGGGCGCCGCCCAGGAACTCCTCGACGCCGTTGCCAGCGGTGACCCGTCCGTGGTGAATCTCGTAGCCGGACGCCGGTACACCGAGCGCGCTCCCGGCCGGGAGCCGCAGCGTCTTCGCCTCAGCGAACTCGGTGCGGACGTCCAAGAGGCCGAGCCCGTCCACCTCCGTTCCGGCGTCCCCCTCGATGCCGTGCGGGTCGGCGATGCGCCGGCCGAGCATCTGGAACCCGCCGCAGATGCCGAGCAGGGGTTTGCCGCGCCGGGCATGGTCGAGGATCGCCACGTCCAGGCCTCGCCGCCGCAGCCAGGCCAGGTCGCTGATGGTCGCGCGGGTGCCGGGCAGCACGATCAGGTCGGCGTCGCTCAGCTCGCGCGGACCGGCGACGAAGCGGACGTCGACGTCGGGTTCCAGGCCGAGCGCGTCCACGTCGGTCAGGTTGCTGATCCGCGGCAGCCGGACGACCGCCACCCGATACGCGCGGTCACCGTCGCTGCGCCGGTCCTCCAGGTCGAGGGCGTCCTCGGAGTCCAGCCACAGCTGCGGGTGCCACGGTGCGACGCCGTACACCCGGCGTCCGGTGAGCCGTTCCAGCTCGTCCAGGCCGGGGGTCAACAGGCCCCGGTCACCACGGAACTTGTTGATCACGAAGCCGGCGATCAGCGCCTGGTCGGCCGGCTCCAGCAGCGCGACGGTGCCGTAGAGGGCTGCGAACACCCCGCCCCGATCGATGTCGCCGACCACCACCGCGGGCAGGCCCGCGTGCCTGGCCAGGCCCAGATTGACGTAGTCGCCGGCGCGCAGGTTGATCTCCGACGGGCTGCCGGCGCCCTCGGCGACGACCACCTCGAACCGGGAAGCGAGGTCGTCGAACGCGGCGTGCGCGGCCGCGGCGAGGTGCCGGCGTCCGGTGGTCCAATCGGTGGCCGAGACCTCGCCGGCGGGCCGCCCCATCAGCACGACGTGGCTGCGCCGGTCGCTGCCCGGCTTGAGCAGCACCGGGTTCATCGCCGGCTCCGGAACGACGCCGGCGGCCAGCGCCTGCACCCACTGGGCACGGCCGATCTCGGCGGTGCTGCCGTCGGGGGCCGCGCAGACCATCGAGTTGTTCGACATGTTCTGCGCCTTGTACGGCGCGACCCGGACGCCGCGGCGCGCGAACGCCCGGCACAGCCCCGCGGTGATCACGCTCTTGCCGGCATCGGAGGTAGTGCCGGCCACCAGCAGCCCCGCCATCTACGCTCGCGCCCGGCGCTGCTGGTCAAATTCGGCGAGACCCCTGCTGACCAGGGGTTTCGACGCGCTCAACCAGCGGGAACAGGCTTTGCTCGGCATGTCCTAGTTGCCTCTCAGCAGGTAGACGTCCATCAGCCAACCGGCCGTCGTCCTGGCCCGCTCGCGCGCGGCCAGCAGCTCGTCGCGCACGTCACCGACCCGGCCTGCGACGAGTTCCTCGCCGGCGGCGCCCAGGTTCGCGCCCCACCAGATCCGCCAGTCGTCCAGGCCGTCCAGGTCGAGGCCGGCGTTCAGCATCACCACCAGGTTTCGCTGGCCCGACTCGACCGCTCGACGCAGCTGGCGTCCGGTGGTGACGTGCACCGGCTCGCCGACCTCGTGCAGCACGATCCGGTGCCTGGCCGCCAGCAGCTGCGGGGCGCTGATCCCGGGCAGCACGTCCCACTCGAGCGGCAGCAGCTCGGCCAGCCGGCGGACGATCCGGATCGTCGAGTCGTACAGCGACGGATCGCCCCAGACCAGGAACGCCGCCGTGCCGCCCCGCTCGCGCAGCACCGCGGCGTACGCCGCGACCCGCGCCTCGTGCCAGTCGGAGACCGCCCCGGGGTAGTCGTCCGGCTCCCGGTCGCGGGGCGGATCGGGCACGGCGACGAGGTCGAGCCCGTAGTCGGCGCACAGCTCCCGGCGGACGTCCAGCAGCGGGTCGGCGTCCCGCTTCCGGGCGGCCACCACGTAGTCGGCCTCGGCCAGCGCGGCCGCCACCTCACCGGTCACCTGGCCGGGCCCCATCCCGATGCCGAGCACCCGAACCCTCATCGGCGGCTCATTCGTCGCGGTCCTCCAGCTCGCCCTCGACGTCGAGGTAGACCTGCTGCATCGCCTGCAGCACGGCCTCGTCCGGCTCGGCCCACAACCCGCGCTCGGCGGCCTCGTGCAGCCGCTCGACGATGCCGCGCAGCGCCCACGGGTTCGAGCGGCGCAGGAACTCCTGGTTCGTCTCGTCGAGCACGTACTCGGTGGCCAGCTTCTCGTACATCCAGTCGTGCACCACCCCGGCGGTGGCGTCGAAGCCGAACAGGTAGTCGACCGTCGCGGCCAGCTCGAAGGCGCCCTTGTAGCCGTGCCGCTGCATCGCCGCGATCCAGCGCGGGTTCACCACCCGGGCCCGGAACACCCGCGCGGTCTCCTCGGCCAGCGTCCGGGTGCGGATCGCGTCCGGGGACGTCGAATCGCCGACGTAGGCCTTGGGGTCGGCGCCGGTCAGCGCCCGCACCGTGGCGACCATGCCGCCGTGGTACTGGAAGTAGTCGTCGGAGTCGGCGATGTCGTGCTCGGCCGAGTCGACGTTCTTGGCGGCCACGGTGATCCGGCGGTAGTTGGCCCGCATGTCGTCGGCGGCCGGGGCGCCGTCCAGGCCACGGCCGTAGGCGAAGCCGCCCCACGCCGTGTACACCTCGGCCAGGTCGTTGTCGTCGCGCCACGACCCCGACTCGATCGCCTGCAGGATGCCGGCCCCGTAGGAGCCCGGCTTGGAGCCGAAGATCCGGGTGGTGGCCCGGCGGTGGTCGCCGTGGGCGGCCAGATCCTGCGCGGCGTGCGCCCGGACGAAGTTCTGCTCGGCGGACTCGTCCAGATCGGCGACCATCCGGACGGCGTCGTCCAGCATCGCCACGACGTGCGGGAAGGCGTCCCGGAAGAAGCCGGAGATGCGGACGGTCACGTCGATCCGCGGCCGGCCGAGTTCGTCCGGCGGGACGACGACGAGCCGGCTGACCCGGCGGGACGCCTCGTCCCATTCCGGTCGGACGCCGAGCAGCGCGAGCACCTCGGCGATGTCGTCGCCGCTGGTCCGCATCGCGCTGGTGCCCCACACCGACAGGCCCACCGAACTCGGGTAGTCGCCGGTCTCGTCGAGGTAGCGCTGGATCAGCGAGTCGGCCATCGCCTGACCCGTCTGCCAGGCCAGCCGCGACGGCACCGCCCGCGGATCGACGGTGTAGAAGTTGCGGCCGGTGGGCAGCACGTTGACCAGCCCGCGCAGCGGCGAGCCGGACGGCCCGGCCGGCACGAAGCCGCCGCTCAGTGCGTGCAGCACGGCATCGAGTTCGTCGGTGGTGCGCCGCAGCCGGGGCACCACCTGCTCGGCGGCGAAGGTCAGCACCCGCCGCACGTCGGGGTCGTCGTGCAGCCCGGGTACGACGGCGGTGTCCCAGCCGGCGGCCTCCATGGCCTCGACCAGTGTCCGCGCCTGGGCCTCGATCGCATCGATCGTGGTCGAGTCGGCGTCCGGGGCCAGACCGAGCGCGGCGCGCAGCCCTGGGACGGCGTTTCCGACGCCGCCCCACACCTGGGTGGCCCGGAGCACCGCGAGCACCAGGTTGACTCGAGCGGCGCCGGCGGGCGCCTCGCCGAGGATGTGCAGCCCGTCACGGATCTGGGCGTCCTTGATCTCGCACAGCCAGCCGTCCACGTGCAGCAGGAAGTTGTCGAAGTCGTCGTCCCCGGGCCGCTCGTCGAGGCCGAGGTCGCGGTGCATCTCGGCGGCCCGCATCAGCGCCCAGATCTCGCCGCGGATCGCCGGCAGCTTGGCCGGGTCCATAGCGGCGATGTTGGCGTGCTCGTCGAGCAGCTGCTCCAGCCGGGCGATGTCGCCGTAGCTCTCGGCGCGGGCCATCGGTGGCACCAGGTGGTCGACGATGGTGGCGTGCGCGCGGCGCTTGGCCTGGGCGCCCTCGCCGGGGTCGTTGACCAGGAACGGATAGATCAGCGGCAGGTTGCCGATCGCGGCGTCCGTGGCGCAGGACGCCGACAGGGCCGCGGTCTTGCCCGGCAGCCACTCCATCGAGCCGTGCTTGCCGAGGTGCACCACGGCGTCGGCGCCGAAGCCGTGCTCCAGCCAGCGGTAGGCGGCCAGGTAGTGGTGGCTGGGCGGCAGGTCGGGGTCGTGGTAGATCGCGACCGGGTTCTCACCGAAGCCGCGCGGCGGCTGGATCAGGATCACGACGTTCCCGGCGCGCAGCGTGGCCAGCACGATCTCGCCGTCGTCGTTGACGAACAGGTTGCCGGGCGCCTCGCCCCACTTGTCGGTCATCGCGCCGGTGAGCTCGGCCGGCAGGTCGGCGGTCCAGCGCAGGTAGTCGTCCCGGGTGATCCGGACGTGGGCGTCGGTGAGCTGGGCGGCGGTGAGCCACTCCTCGTCCTGGCCGCCGGCGGCGATCAGCGCGTGGATCAGGGCGTCGCCGGCGGCGGTGTCGTCGCCGCTGCTCGCGGCCTGTTCCAGGATCGCGGTGACCTGGTTGGTATCGCCCAGGTCGTAACCGTCGGCGCGCAGCCGGCGGAGTAGCCGGATCGCCGAGACCGGGGTGTCCAGGCCGACGGCGTTGCCGATCCGGGCGTGCTTGGTCGGGTAGGCCGACAGCACCAGCGCCAGCTTCTTCTCGGCATTCGGGGTGCGGCGCAGCCGGGCGTGGTTGACCGCGATCCGGGCGACCCGGGCGCAGCGCTCGGGGTCGGCGACGTAGCGGGGCAGCCCGTCGGCGTCGATCTCCTTGAACGAGAACGGGGCGGTGATGATCCGTCCGTCGAACTCGGGAATCGCGATCTGGCTGGCGGCGTCGAGCGGCGTGGCACCCTCGTCGGAGGCCTCCCAGGCGGCCCGGCTGCTGGTCAGGCACAGCCCCTGCAGCACCGGAATGTCGAGGGAGGCCACGCGTTCCACGTCCCAGGCCTCGTCGTCGCCGCCGGCCGCGGCGGTGGCCGGGACGCTGCCGCCGGCGGCCAGCACGGTGACGATCAGGGCGTCCAGGGTGCCGAGTGCTGCGTACAGTTCGTCCGGCGCGGAGCGCAGCGAACCGGCGAAGATCGGGACGCCGCTCGCCTGCCCGGTGCCGTCGATGGCATCGGCCAGGGCGTGTGCGAAACCGTTGTTGCCGGACGCCTCATGCGCCCGGTAGTACAGGATGCCGACCCGCGGCCGGGTGTGGTCGGCCGGGGCGGGACGCTCGGCGAACCCCCAGGCGGCGATTGCGGCCGGCGGTTCGAAGCCCTCGCCGGTGAGCAGCACGGTGTCGGAGAGGAAGGCGTGCAGCTGCGCCAGGTTGGCCGGGCCGCCCTCGGCCAGGTAGTGGTGCGCCTGCGCCGCGACCCCGATCGGGACGGTGGAGAGCTCCATCAGTTCGGCGCTCGGCTGCTGCTCGCCGCCGAGGATCACCAGCGGCGTCCCGGCGGCACGGACGGCGTCCAGCCCCGGCCACAGGTCGTGCCGGGAGCCGAGCAGCCGGACCACCACGAGGTCGGCGCCCGCGACGGTCGTGGCCAGGTCGGGGTCCGTCGTGCGGCTCGGGTTCGCCCAGGCGTAGCCGGCGCCGCTGGCGCGGGCCGAGAGCAGGTCGGTGTCGGACGTGGAGAGCAACGCGATGCGCGTCGATGCGTCGGCCATGTGCCGGGATTCCTCCTCCGGGGTTCTCGCCCCGGCTAGTGGTCGGACGACCCGTGAACAGTGTCTGGCTGCGTCCGCGAGGGACGTCACAGTGGCGGAACCGCCCCGGAATCGCACCGGGTTCCTGGACTCACGAGCGTGCTCAGCCTACGGGAGATAGCCGCGTCGCGCGGGGCCGACCGGCCAGGAGTCGCTACCGGGTGAGCGTGCGGAGCCGCCAGGTGGTGCCGTTGCGGGTGATGGTGGCGGTCGCGCCGGGCGCGACATCGAGATGCAGCAGGGACGCGGCGCCCGCATGCAGTGCGTGCACGCAGGCCGCCCGGACGGTGAACGCCGACGCGACGATCACCGCACCGGCGTCCGGCCACGCGAATGCGTCGAGGAGCGCCGCGACCCGGCCGAGGTGGCCGGCCAGGGATTCGCCGCCGTGCGGACGGGCGTCCGGATCGCGCAGCCAGTGCTGCAGGCCGGCGGGGTCCCGCTCCATCACCTGCTCGGCGCTCAGCCCGGTCCATCGTCCGAAGTCGGGTGCCGAGAGGGCGTCCATGCTGGGCGGTCCGGCGGCCGCTCCGGCCACCGTCCGGGCGGTCTCGACACAGGCCGGTTCGGGCGCGCAGACGATCATTGTGCCCGGGCGGGCCGGTCTCACCTCGGGCGCGATCAGCCCGCCGGCGTCGCCGAACACCGACCGCCGGGTTCCGTCGGTCGCGCCGGGCACCATCAGGGTGAGCCGCATAACCGTCCTAGACGCTGAGCGGTCAATGGTCGGCCCTTCCCGCTGGTCGAGCTCGTCGAGACCCTCCCGGCCGCTCAACGCGTTGAGGAGGCGACCGGGGTCTTCGCAGGCGTCCGGGCGGAGGCCAGCCGGTGGGTGAGCTCGGCGAGCACGACGCCGATCACGCCCCAGAGCACCACCTGGGTGAGCACGCTGGCCAGCCGGAACTCGTACAGCAGCGACGCCGGGAACTCTGCGGGCACCTCGTCGTAGCGCGGCATGACGCCCAGCGCGACCAGCACGACGACCAGGTAGATCCCGACGCCGGCCAGGGCGGCGTACCATCCACCGAGCTTCGCCGACAGGTTCCGTCCGATCGACACCGCCAGCGCGGCGCCGAGCACCGAGATCGCCAGCATCGCGAAGTAGAGGGCGGTGCGGTAGCCGATGGTGTTGCCGTCGCCCACCGCGGGCGGGTTCGGCGGATAGATCAGGAAGGGCACGGCGTACAGCGTGACGAAGCCGGCCCCGGCGACGGCCAGGGCCGTCCCGCGGAGGCTCGCCCGGCCGAACCGGCCGACCGCGAGCCCGGTGACGATTCCGGCCAGGCCACCCATCGCCGTGCCGAGCACGAGCATGCCGGTGGCCAGGCCGAGGGTGGACTGGAGATCGCGCGACACCTCGGTGCCGGCGTCCTCGGCGTCCTCCTCTTCGTGGGCTTCGCCGGTGTCATGGGTGTGTCCGCCGTCGGCCTCTTCGAGCGCGATCGCGGCAGCCACCGGTGGCTCGCCGACCACATAGCCGACGACGAAGGCGGCCGCGCCGGCCAACAGACCGGCGAGCAGGCCGCGGACAAGGAAGTCCCGCAGAGTGAGCATCGATGCCACCCGCTCAGTGGCAGGGGAAGCCGAGCAGGTGCCGCGCATCGTGCACCCATTCGTGGACGGCGTTGCCCGCGAAGACCGAGGTGGCGCCCTGTTCGGCGCCGACGAAGTAGACCGCCAGCAGGGCGATCAACACCGCGAACAGCACCCACGGCCACGATTCGCGCAGCGACAGTTTGGGCAGTTCGACGAGGACGCCGGGGGCGGTGGTCGAGTGACTCATGACGACTCCTTCAGGGCTGATGCGGCCCACGCATTCGGATCTCTTGCGAGCATCAAGGTCTGGCTAGGGGTTTCCCCACACAGTGGCGCTACCGCGTCGGATTCGCACCGACTTCCATCAGCTCGCTGCCCGACACGTTACTGCAGATCCGCCCGGGCCGGGACGATTCGCTGGGGTTCGGCCGAACCTTTCGCCCTCCCCGCACGCGTCGAGCCGCATGCTCGGCATGACGTCCTTGTTCGTCGTCCAGCAGGTGCGCCGCACGGCCGTCGACGGTGACCGGATCGGTGCCGAGTAGGGGGATGCCGCGGGTCGTCCGGAATCTGTCGGAGCCCCCATTTACGCTCTTCGTCATGAGTCGAGCCAGTCAGACCAAGCGTGCCGCCCGCGCCAAGGACCGCGCGCGACAGCGAGCGCACGAGAAGCACCGCGCGAACCAGTCCGGACCCGCGGCTCCCGGTTCCCGGCCCGGCTGGAACGACCCCTACCAAGGGAGTCCGTTCGGAGTGCCCGGGGGTCCCGGACGAGCGCCCCGGCGGCGCCGGACCCGCGAGATCCTGAATGACGCGCGCGACGCTGCTCCGCTCGGCCCGCTGCTGAACGAGGCCAGCGCGATCGACCCGGCGACCTTCTTCGCCGACACCGAGACCGCGCTGGTCGAGTGGACGCTGGAGCTCTATGGAAACGGCTGGCAGCCGACCGAGCTGATCCGCCTGGCTCGGCTGCGGCGCGCCTCCGCCGGCGCCGAACTCGTCCGGCTCGCCGTCGCCGCCGAGCGGGCGTCGCGCGAGGGCCCGACCGCGAGCGATCCGCGCTGGGTTCAACAGTGGGCGGTCGCGGAGCTGCCTCCGGGGCCGATGTGGCCGGGCTGGGTAGCGACCTGGGCCTCGACCGTGGGGCCGGGACCGCAACTCGAGGAGATTCTCCGGCTCGCCATGGTGCTGGGCGCCCTGCCCCGGCTCGAACCGCTGTTGCCGCCGCCGGCCGGCACCGGGGCCGGCGGGCCGCTGACAGGTCCGGCCGCGGCCGCCCCGAATCCGATCCTCGGTCGGGTTCGAGCCCTGCTGGCGAAGGCCGAATCCACCGATCATGAATCGGAAGCCATGGCCTTCACGGCCAAGGCCCAGGAGTTGATGACCAGGCACGCCATCGATCTCGCCATGCTGCAGAGCGAGCGTTCGCACATCGCGAGCCCGCATCTGATCCGGATCCCGATCGATGCGCCCTATCTCGACGTGAAGGCCCTGCTCCTACAGACGGTGGCCGAACAGACCCGGTGCCGGACGCTGCTCGACTCCCAGCTGGCGATGTCCAGCGTGATCGGTTACCCCACCGATCTGGAGGCCGTCGAGTTGCTGTTCACGTCGCTGCTCGTCCAGGCCCAGCGCGGCCTGGCCGAGGCGAGCGCGGCGGCACCCCCGGGCTCCCGCACTCGATCTCCGTCCTTCCGCGCGGCCTTCCTGCGCGGCTTCACCGCACGGATCGGCGAACGCCTCGAGGAAGTGAACCGACTGGCCTACGCCGACGCCCAGGCCGGCACCTTCCTGCCGGTGCTGCGCTCCCAGAGCGAGCTGATCGACGAGTTCGTCTCGCAGCGTTTCGGCGGCACGGTGCAGAAGGCCGTCCGAGGTGGCTTCGACGCCGCCGGGTACGCCCGCGGACAGCTTGCCGCAGACGCGGCCGCGCTGACCTCGGGTCGCCTCACCGACTGATACCCGGCGCCGGTGAGACGGCGGTTGCCGGCCGCAGCCCGGCCCGCGACCGGCTCCCCGGTGCCGCGGCCGGGACACGCGATGGGCGGTTGCCACACCGATCGACATACTCGGTATATATTCGTTCATCAGGAGCTATACCGAGTATATGGGGAGTTCGCATGTCCGTCCGATTGGGATTGCTGGCGCTGCTGGCCGAAGGCCCGCGCTACGGCGCGGAGTTGAAGGCGGCGTTCGAGCGGCGCACCGGGGGCACCTGGCCCGTGAACGTCGGACAGGTGTACACCACCCTCGACCGCCTGGAGCGGGACGGCCTCGTCACCGCCGGTGAGGCGGACGCCGAGGGCCGTATCCGGTACGCGTTGACGGCGTCCGGGCGTGACGAGGTGGCCGTGTGGTGGCGGACGCCGGTCGACCGGCAGGTGACGCCGCGAGAGGAGCTGGTGATCAAGCTGGCGATCGCGATCACCTCGCCCGGGGTCGACTCCGCCGCGGTCGCGCAGGCGCAGAGGTCGGCCACCATGGAGCGGCTGCGGCAGCTGACCCGGCTGAAGCGGTCCATCGACCCGGCCGCCGATCTGGCCTGGCTGATGGTGGTCGAACACCAACTGTTCGCCGCCGAGGCCGAGATCCGCTGGCTCGACCAGGTGGAGGCCAGCGTGGCGCGGTTCGGTGCGACG
>CALMIQ010000015.1 GCA_937863965.1 uncultured Micropruina sp. | reverse complement strand
TCAGGCGCCGGGGAGGTGCTCCAGGGTCGCGCGGAGTTCGGCGAGTTGCTCGGCGACGCGGACGGGGGCGGTGCCGCCGCGTCCGTCGCGGGCGGAGACCGAACCCTGCACCGTCAGGACGTCGAGGACGCCCGGGCCGAGCGCCGGGTGGATCTCGGCCAGCTGGTCGGCGGTCAGGTCGGGCAGGTCGATGCCCAGCGCCTCGCAGTACCGCACCGCGGCACCGGTGATGTCGTGCGCCTGGGCGAACGGGACGCGCTGCCGGACGAGCCAGTCGGCCATGTCGGTGGCCAGCGAGAAGCCGCGCGGCGCCAGTTCGGCCATCCGGTCGGTGTGGAACCTCAGCGTGGCCACCATGCCTGCCACCGCCGGCACCAGCACGTGCAGCTGGTCGATGCCGTCGAAGAGCGGTTCCTTGTCTTCCTGCAGGTCACGGTTGTAGGCCAGCGGCAACCCCTTGAAGGTGGCCAGCAGGCCGGTCAGGTTGCCGATCAGCCGGCCGGCCTTGCCGCGGGTCAGCTCGGCGACGTCCGGGTTCTTCTTCTGCGGCATGATCGACGAACCCGTCGACCAGGCGTCGTCCAGGGTGGCGAAGCCGAACTCGACGGTGCACCAGGTGATCACCTCTTCGGCGAGCCGGGAGAGGTCGACGCCCACCTGCGCCAGCACGTAGGCGGCCTCGGCGACCAGATCGCGGGCAGACGTCCCGTCGATCGAGTTGGCCACCGAGCCGGCGAAGCCCAGGTCGGACGCGACCGCCCCGGGATCGAGGCCGAGCGACGTTCCGGCCAACGCGGCCGAGCCGTACGGGCTGAGCGCGAGACGCGCGTCCAGATCACGGAGGCGCTGCAGGTCGCGGACCAGCGGCCAGGCGTGCGCGAGCAGGTGGTGCGAGAGCAGCACGGGCTGGGCGTGCTGCAGATGCGTCCGGCCCGGCATCACCGCACCCAGATGCGCCTCCGCCTGCGTGGCGATCGCATCGATCACCATCCGCAGATCCGCCGCCAACGATCCCAGCTCCGAACGCAGATACAGCCGGACCAGGGTGGCGATCTGGTCGTTGCGGGAGCGCCCGGCCCGCAGCCGACCACCCAACTCCGGGCCGACTCGCTCGATCAGCCCGCGTTCCAGCGATCCGTGCACGTCCTCGTCGGTGGGTGCCGCGACATAGGCACCGGAGAGCACGTCGCCCTCCAGGGCGTCCAGGCCGGCGATCATGCCGTCGAGTTCCGCGTCCGTGAGCAGCCCGGCGCCGTGCAGGGCGCGGGCGTGCGCGCGAGAGCCGGCCAGGTCGTGGGGCGCCAGCCGCCAGTCGAAGTCGGTCGACTTCGACAGCGCGAACATCGCTTCGGCGGGACCGCCGGCGAACCGTCCGCCCCAGAGTCGTCCCTCGGCGGCACCGGTCTCGTTCATCTCACTCCGTTCGTGGGTTCTGGCTGAGTGCCAGCAGGGTCTCGGCCATGGTGGCACCACCGGCCGGGTCGCGGGTGATCACCGCGAGCGTGTCGTCTCCGGCGATGGTGCCGAGCACCTCGGGCAGGGCGGCCTTGTCGACGGCCGAGGCGAAGTACTGCGCGGCGCCGGGCGGCGTGCGCAGCACGGCCAGGTTCGCCGACCCCTCGGCCGAGATCAGCAGCTCGGCACACAGCCGGGCCAGCCGGATCATCGCCGACGGCGACTCCCCCGCCCGCTCGGCCGCCAGGAGGGCATAGGCGAAGTCGCCGTCGCTCTGCCGGACGCGCACCGCGCCCAGCTCGAGCAGGTCCTTGCTCAGGGTGGGCTGGGTCACCGCGAAACCCTCGACGGCCAGCAGCGTGGCGAGCTCGGCCTGCGAGCGCACCGGTAGGCGTTCGATCAGCTCCACGATGCGGGCCTGCCGGGCCGGCTTGGTCTGCGGCGCGCGCGGCGGCTCGCTCACCCGGCCTCCAGCAGTCCGGGCAGGGCCGCGACGAAGGCGTCCAGGTCGGCGTCGGAGATGATCAGCGGCGGCGCGAGCCGGAGCACGTTCGGCCGCGGGGCGTTGATCACGAACCCGGACGCCAGCGCGGCATCCGCCACGGCCGGCGCGACCGGGTCGGCGAGCACGACGCCGCGCAGCAGTCCCTGGCCGCGGACGGCGGCCACCCGGGGATGGTCCAGGTCGAGGACGCCGCGGGCGAGCCGCTCCCCCGCCGTCCGGACGCGGGCCAGCAGGCCGTCCCGCTCGATGATGCCCAGCACCGCGAGCCCGGCGGCGGCTGCGACCGGGTTGCCGCCGAAGGTGGTGCCGTGCGAACCAGGGCCGAGCAGGGTGGCCGCGACGCCGGTGGCCACGCAGGCGCCGACCGGGAAGCCGTTGCCCAGCCCCTTGGCGAAGGTGACGATGTCGCCCGTCACCCCGGAACTCGCGCTGGCCAGCCAGTCGCCGCAGCGTCCGATGCCGGTCTGCACCTCGTCGATCCACAGCAGCGCACCGGCCGCGGTGGTCAGCTCGCGCACCGTCGCCAGATACCCCGACGGCGGTTCGACGACCCCGTTCTCGCCCTGGATCGGCTCCACGATCACGGCGGCCACGGTGTCGTCGAGGACGGCGGCCAGTGCGTCGACGTCCCCGTAGGGCACGAAGATCACCTCGCCGGGCAGCGGCTCGAACGGCTCCCGGTAGGCGGGGTTGCTGGTCAGCGCCAGCGCGCCCAGGCTGCGGCCGTGGAAAGAGCCCTCCATGGCGATCAGCTTCGTCCGCCCGGTGCGGCGGGTGATCTTGAACCCGGCCTCGTTGGCCTCGGTGCCCGAGTTGGTGAAGAACACCCGGGCTTCACGTCCGTGATCGTTCGCGGTGGTGACGGCCGTCAGCTTCTCGGCCAGCGCGATCTGGGTCGGGGTGGCGAAAAAGTTCGACACGTGGCCGAGCGTCGACAGCTGCGCCGAGATGGCCCCGATCACCTGCGGGTGCGCGTGGCCGAGCGCGTTCACGGCCAGTCCGGACAACATGTCCAGATAGCGGTTGCCGTCGGCGTCCCAGAGGTTGACCCCCTCGCCGCGGACGAAGACCCGCTTGGGCGGACCGAAGGTGTTCATCACCGCGTGGGTGTAGCGGGTGGCCAGTTCGGCCTGGCCCCCGGTGAATGCGCTGACTGTCACGACTCCTCCCCGGCACGCGGCTGGACGGACGGGGTGGCGGGGGTCTCGACGAGCTCGACCAGCGACAGCGCGGCGTCCTCGCGAACGACCATGGTGCCGATGCCCTCGGTGGTGAAGATCTCCAGCAGCAGGCTGTGCGCCACCCGGCCGTCGATGATGGTGGCCCGTCCGACGCCGTCGCGGACGGCCTGCAGGCAGGCCTCCATCTTCGGGATCATCCCGGCCTCCAACGACGGCAGCATCGCCTCCAGTTCGGACGGCGTGATCTGGGCGATCACCTCTTCGCAGGTCGGCCAGTCGGCGTACAGGCCCTCGACGTCGGTGAGCACGATGAACCGCTCGGCGCCGAGCGCGACCGCCAGGGC
>CALMIQ010000014.1 GCA_937863965.1 uncultured Micropruina sp. | reverse complement strand
TGGCCAGGTTGGACGGCGTGTGCCGGATGCCTACCTTCGCCAGGATCGCGGTCAGCCCGGCGAAGACCGCCGACCCGGCCGCGTACAGCATCCACACGATGAGCCCGCTCCATCCTCGCCGGTGTTTCCGGTTGTGAGCAGGGTATGCCCGGGTCGCGGTCCGGCGGCCGGCGTCCGGCGGCGGTGTCGGGCGGGTGGCGTCCCGCGCTGGGGATGTCCCGGCGGCGGTGTCGGGCGGGTGGCGTCCCGCGCTGGGGATGTCCCGGCGGCGGTGTCCGGCGCGAGGCGTTCTCGCTGTGGGGTCCTGGCGGCGTCTGTCCCTGCGCAGAGTTCCTGCCGTGGGCGTCCCGGCGGGTGACATCCCCGGCCGTGGATGTCCCCGCGGCGCGTGCAGTCCAGGGCGGCGGGTTGTGTCGCACCGGCGGGGGCCTGCGCGTGGTGGGGGACGGTCGGCGGGTGGTGACCGATCTCTCCATCGGTGCCCGCCTTCACCTTCGATGACCGCTTTCGTGTTATTGCCCGAAAGCGGACACGCACGGTGACATCCGCGCTCGATGGCGAGATCGGTGCACGCCCCGGGCGGGGACAGGCCTGCGGGTGGTCTGGCGTCCGGCAACCCTCGATGGCGAGATCGGTGCGGCCGGACGGGGCGAACCCAGCCGGCCGCCTATCCGGACCGGCGAACCCCGAGCAACTCGAGTACCGCCGCCTCGACTGCGGCCTGCCGCTGCTGCGGCGTCCGGTACGAGCGCGTGGCCGCCGCCGCGATCGACTCGCCGGCCTCCCACCGATCGAGAACGCGCGGGTCGATGTACGAACTGCGGGCGATGGCCGGGGTGTTGCCCAGATAGTCCGCGACCTCGCCGACCGAGGCCCGGACGAACCGCTTGCGGGCTGCGACCGTGCTGCCCTCGCGCGGCGAGCCGGCCAGGGCGGTCGCGAACAGCACGGTGGCATGCCAGGTCCGGAAGTCCTTCGCGGTGAACTCGCCACCGAACAGCTCGGTGAGATAGGCGTTGACGGCGCCGGACGACAGGTCCAGCCAGTCCCGGCCGGCCCGATAGGCCAACAGCCGTTCGCCGCCGTGGCGCCGGCGCATCACCCCGATCGCCTCGATCGCCGCGTCGTCCTCGATCAGTACCCGGTGCTCGATCCCCGACTTGCCGGTGAACCGGAAGGCCAGGGCGTTCCCCTGCAGCCGGACGTGGCCACGCAGCAGCGTGGTCAGCCCGAACGAACCGTTGGCGTCGGCGTAGTAGTCGTTGCCAATCCGGAAATACCCCAGGTCGAGCAGCCGGACGGCAGTGGCGGCGGCCCGCTGCAACGGCATCCCGCTGCGGCCCAGATCGGCGGCGACCCTACGACGGGCCTCGGGCAGCCGCAGCGCCGCGGTCGCGACCCGGTCGAATTTCTGCCGGTCGCGCAGCTCGCGCCAGTGCGGGTGGTAGAGGTACTGGCGGCGCCCCGCGACGTCCAGGCCGGTCGCCTGCAGGTGGCCCTGGGGGAGCGGACAGATCCACACCTCGCGCCAGGCCGGCGGGATCACCAGGGCCCGCACCCGGGCGATCTGCTCGGCGGTCAGGGACTGGCCACTCTCGTCCAGGTAGCGGAAGCCGCGTCCGGACCGTCGCCGCGTCCAGCCGGCCATGTCGGGGGAGACTCGGCGCAGGCGCGGCATGCGAGGTGACTGTACTCCGCGTCCCACCGCTGCGGCCGACCCCAAGGGGGGTGATCCGCGGGTGGGTTGGGCGCTACGGTCGGGTCAGGTGGAGACACCGCAAGCCGTTGCGCACGCTCGAAGCGAGGTGGGGAGTTGTCGATCCGAGCCGGTCGCTGGTGGCTGATCGCGGCGCTCTGCCTGGCGCTCGCCGGCTGCGCCCAGAGCGACGACGCCGCCGTCCGGGCGGTCGGCGAGGCCCGGTCCGCGGTCGTGGTCGCCCAGACCGCGACCCGGCTGCTGCTCGACCACCGGTCGACCGCGCCGTACACCCAGGTGGTGCTCTCCGACGCCCTGGACGCCGTGGCCGAGGCCGGGCAGGGGCTGCGCGAGGCGTCCGAGGACGATCGCGAACGGACGGCGCTCGCCCGGCGGGTGCTGCGGGACGCCGAGGCGGCCATCGACGACCTCGCCGACGCCGGGGCCGCCGGCCTGGACGCCGCGGCCCTGCACCGCCTGGACACCACCGTGCGGGAACTGGACGCGGCACTGGTGGAGCTGCGCCGATGAAGCGCCTGTTCGCGGTCGCGTTGGGCGTCCTCACCGCCATCGGGGGCTTCCTCGACATCGGTGACATCGTGACGAACGCCGTTGTCGGATCGCGGTTCGGCTGGTCGCTGGCCTGGGTGGTGGTGGTCGGGGTGGTGGGCATCTGCGTGTTCGCCCAGATGGCGGGCAAGGTCGCCGCGGTGAGCGGGCGGGCCACCTTCGAACTGATCCGCGAACGGATGGGTCCCCGGCTGGGACTGGCGAACCTGGGCGCCTCGTTCCTGATCAACCTGCTCACCCTCACCGCCGAGGTGGGCGGCATCGCGCTGGCCCTGCAGCTGGCCAGCAGCGTGCACTACCTGCTGTGGGTGCCGGTGGCCGCCCTCGCGGTGTGGCTGGTGGTCTGGCGGGTCGGTTTCCAGGTGATGGAGAACGTCACCGGGCTGGTCGGCCTGCTGCTGATCGGCTTCGCGGTCGCCTTCTTCCTGCTCGTGCCCGACTGGACCCGCCTCGGCGCCCAGCTGATCCAGGCGGCGCCGAGTGGCGAGTCCGCCGCCACCTACTGGTTCTACGCCGTCGCGCTGTTCGGTGCGGCGCTCACCCCCTACGAGGTGTTCTTCTTCTCCTCCGGTGCCGTCGAAGAGGGCTGGTCGACCTCCGACCTGGCGCAGTCCCGGCTCAACGTGCTGGTCGGCTTCCCGCTCGGCGGGTTGCTGTCGCTGGCCATCGCCGGCTGCGCCGCCATCACCTTGCTGCCGCTGGGCGTCGAGGTCACCACTCTCAGCCAGGTGGTGCTGCCGGTGGCCGAGGCCGGCGGACGGCTGCTGCTGGTCGCGGTCATCCTGGGCATCGTGGCGGCCACCTTCGGGGCCGCGCTGGAGACCACCCTGTCGGCCGGCTACACGCTGGCGCAGTTCTTCGGCTGGACCTGGGGCAAGTTCCGGGCACCCGCGCAGGCGGCACGGTTCCACGTCACGATGATCGTCTGCCTGCTCGTCGGGCTGGCCGTGCTGGCCACCGGGGTCGATCCGGTGATGGTGACCGAGGTGTCGGTGGTGTTCTCGGCGGTGGCGCTGCCGCTGACCTACCTGCCGATCCTGATCGTGGCCAACGACCCCGACTACATGGGTGCCCACGTGAACGGACGGGCGCTCAACATCGCCGGCCAGGCCTACTTCGTGCTGATCCTGGTCGCCTCGGTGGCCGCGATCCCGCTGATGATCGTGACGGGGGTGGGTCAATGAGTGCGGGGGAGCGGTTGCCTCGTCCGAACGCGCCGGCCGACGGCCTGCTGTTGGACGCCCGGCTCAGCCTGCTCGACCGGCAGGTACTCGACGTGCACGGCGAGCCGGTCGGCGTGGTGGACGATCTGGAACTCGACGACCCCGGTCCGGGGGTGCTGAACCCCGGCGCGGAGGCGCCGGCGGTGCGGGCCCTGGTGCACGGGCCGATCGTGCTGGAGCGGAT
>CALMIQ010000013.1 GCA_937863965.1 uncultured Micropruina sp. | reverse complement strand
GGTCACCGGCACGAAGACCAGCATCAGCGCAGCCCCCGGTGCAGCACGCCCAGCTCGTCGGCGACGTCGCGGGCGAAGGTGGGCAGGGGCGCCACGGCGGTCGCGGCGAAGCTGACCCGGCCGTCCAGGCTGGTGACGCCGATGGTGATCGCCTGATCGTCGATCGTGGACGCGAACGCGTGCAGCGCGCGGACCCGTTGCTCACCCAGCCAGCGGGCGCCGGACGGCCCGGGAACGTTGGCGATCAGCACCTCGTGCGGCCGGCCCGCGGCGACCGTGGCCGCGGCGACCGCGTGGATGGTGGGTGCCGCGAAGCCGGCCAGGCCGGTCAGCTCCGCGGCCGGCACCAGCCGGTCGGAATCGATCCGGGCCTGGGTCAGGGTGGCGACCGCGGTGAGCCGCTCGGCCGCGGTGACGGTGGTCACCGGCAGCTGCACGTACTGGGGTGCGACCAGGCAGCCGATCGCGCCCACGCCCTCGTCGTCGACGGCCAGCGGGATCAGCGCGACCGGGTCGTGCAGCGTCTTGTCCGACGACACCTGGGCGCCCCGGACGCCCGCCGTCGCCATCGCCACGATCACGTCGTGCACGGTGCAGCCGGCCAGGCCGGCGACCGTCCTGAGGTCGTCCAGGGCGAACTCGACCGCGGCGACCGCGCGCGGCACGGCCACGGTGGTCACCTGCCGGACGCCGTGCTCGGCCAGCCCGCCGATGCCCGCCGCGGCGTCGCGCAGGGCCTGCAGGGGATCGTTCAGGTTGCGCAGCAGCCCGCCGAACCCCGTCGGCTCCTCGGCGACCGGCTGCCACTCGGGCACGTCCCCCTCGATCGGGGTGGGCTGCTCGTCGAGCAGTTCGTGCAGCAGATGGACGTGGTCGGCGCCATCGATCAGCGCGGGATGGGTGCGCACGGCGAGCGCCCAGTACCCGCCCGGCAGGCCGGCCAGGATCGTGGCGTCCCAGAGCGGGTGCAGCCGGTCCAGCGGCGTGGCCAGCCGGTCGGCCAGCCAGGACTCGATGGAGGTGCCCGGCTCCAACGCGGCGCTCCGCAGGTGCCCGGCCACCTTGAAGCCCCGGTCGTCCACCCAGGACTGCAGCCCGGCGCCGGCCAGCTTCTGCCGGAACCGCGGCGCGTAGGCGATGCGCTGCCCGATCAGCCGCGCCAATTCCGCCGGTGCGGGGGCGTCCCCCTCGACCACCAGCAGGCTGAGCTGGTGCCACGGCTGCGCCGGCTGGTCGCGGGCCAGCAGTAACGATTCGGTCATGCTCACCGGGTCGGCCACGGTGACCTCCTGTCCACGGTTGCCGGGTCGTCGGTCAGCCTACTTGGGCGCCCCACGCCGGGCGTCCCACCTAGCCGGACGCCCCGACGCGCCATGCAAGAATCGGGAGGTGCGCAGATACCTGACCGTGGCCGTCCTCGCTCTCGCCCTCGCCGGCTGTGCCGGCGCCCCGGCCGCCAGTCCGAGCGGCCCCGGCTCCACCGCGCCGCTGGCCACCCCCGCCTCGCTGCCGGCATCCAGCAGCCCCACGCTGAGCACGCCGAGCACCGCGCCCACCCCCAGCGTGCGCACCATCACGATCGAGCTGGCCAACGGCAAGGTCTCGCCCAACGGCAGCCGGGTCAACCTCGCCAAGGGCGAGCCGTTCGTGCTCGACATCACCTCGGACCGCAACGACGAAGTGCACGTCCACGGCTTCGACAAGGAGATCGCCGTGAAGGCGGGCAAGCGGGTGAAGGTGGAGATGACCGCCGATCGCACCGGCCGGTACGAGGTCGAATCGCACCACCCGGAGATGCTGATCGTCGTCCTGCAGATCCGGTGATCCTGCCGCTGCACGGACTCGGCTCCCGGCAGGATCTGCCGCTGCCGTTCGAGTTCGTCCTGCTCGGCGCCGCGCTGGCCCTGGTGGTCTCCTTCGCGGTCCTGGTCGCCGCCTGGCGGCGTCCGCGCTTCACCCGGCCGGCCGGACGCCCGCTGCCCGGCCTCACCCGTGTGGTGGACGCCCCCGCCGCCCGCGCCGGCGTCCGGCTGCTCGCGCTGGCCCTGTACGCCTGGATGGCGCTGGCGCTGTGGTTCGGGCAGGACCGGGTGACCAATCCCGTCTTCGGCTTCGTCTTCGTCTGGCTCTGGGTCGGCCTGGTTCCGCTGTCGCTGCTGTTCGGCCCGCTGTGGCGGCGCGCCAACCCGCTGCGCACCCTGGCCCGGCTGGTGCCACGGACGTCCGCCCGCACCCTGAGCGACGACGCGTGGGGCAGGATCGGCGTGCTGCCCGGCATGGTCACCCTGCTGGGCTTCGCGTGGCTCGAGCTGGTCCAGCCCGACAACAACACCCTCGCCGTGCTGCGCTGGTGGGCGGTGGCCTGGGTGCTGATCGTGGTGGGCGGCGCGGTGCTGTTCGGCGAGCGCTGGGTGGGCGCGACCGACCCGTTCGAGGTGTTCGCCGAGCGGATCGCGACCCTGTCGCCCTGGCAGCGGATCGACGGCGTCATCCATCTCACCAACCCGCTGCGGCACGCCACCACCGCCCCCGCGCCGCGCGGCGCGGCCTGGGTGAACTGCACGCTGCTCGGCATCACCGCCTACGACAGCTTCACCAACACCACCGGCTGGGTGGGCTGGGTGCAGTCCTCGGAACTGCCCCGCGAGCTGTGGGGCACGGCCGGGCTGCTGGCGATGACCCTGCTGGTCGCCGGCACCTTCGCCCTGGCCGCCCGGGCGACCGCGGCCGGCTGGTCGGACGCGGCCGCCGCCAGCCTGGTGCCGATCGTGGTCGGCTACTCGGCCGCCCACTATCTCAGCCTGCTGGTGATCGAGGGCCAGCGGACGGCGATCCTCGCCTCCGATCCGCTGGGCCTGGGCTGGAACGTCTTCGGCACCGCCGAGCTCGGCGTGAACACCGGCATCTTCGACTACCCCGAGGTGGTCGCGGTGATCCAGCTGGCGGCCATCGTCGTCGGTCACCTGCTCGGCGTCCTGATCGCCCACGACGCCTCGCTGGCGGTGCTGCGGGAGCGGCGGGTCGTCATCGGACAGTTGCCGATGCTGGTGCTCATGATCGGCTACACCTGCGCGGGTTTGCTGCTGCTGTTCTCGCCCTGAGTTGTCCACAGCCGGCGGATTCGTCGGCCCCGGGCGTCCCGGACGCCTGCAGGCTGTTGCCATGGACATCGCCGATGCCGTGCCCGGGCCGGCCCCGCTGATCCTGGCTCCGGCACTCCGCCTGATCCGGCCGCTGTTCAGCGAGCCGGTGCAGGACCCACTGGTGCCGTGGGCCGTCCCCGAACCGCCGCCGCCCCAACAGACCGAGGTCCCCGCCCGGGTGCGCCGAGCCGTGGCCGCGCTGACCGCGGCCCTGGTCGAGGTGCTGCGCGGACGCCGCCCGCTCGCCCACTTCGAGCCGCACGCAGGCGCCGAGGTGATCGACCTGCTGGCCCGGCTGCGAGCCGAGGGCGCGACCTCGGGGATCCGGCTGGCGTCGGTGCGGGTCAGCCAGCCGGCCGATCGGGCGGTCGAGGCGACCGTCCGGTTCGAGCTGGGCCGGTCGTCCCGGGCGGCCGCCCTGCGCTTCGCCCGGCGGGACGGACGCTGGCGGCTGGTCGCAATGGAACTCGCCCTGGACGCCGGCACGGTCCTGCGCGCCGGTTGATGGCCTCAACCCAGGGTGCTCAGCGCCCCGCGGGGCGGTGCGGTCACTCCCAGCAGCCGGCGCAGCGAACGCCACAACGAGGCGGGCGGGCGTCCGATGAGCCGGTGCACGGTGGGGGTGGTCAGGTCGGCCAGGCCCGCCCGCAGGGCGGCGAAGACCCGGACCAGGTTCGCCGCGAACCA
>CALMIQ010000012.1 GCA_937863965.1 uncultured Micropruina sp. | reverse complement strand
TGCCGCGACCACCAGTCCAGGATCGCCTCGAAGCGCTGCCGGCGGTGCCACGGCGTCCCGGCGCGGGAGAGTTCGTGGTTCTCGCCGGGGAACACCAGCAGCTCGGTCTCGACGCCGCCGAGCTTCAGTTGGGTGTAGTACCGCAGGGCCTGTGACAAGGGGCAACGCAGGTCCTGCTCGGAGTGGATGACGAACGTGGGGGTGGTCACCGCGTCGGTGAGCAGCATTGGCGACTGGGCGTCCATCCGCTCCCGATCGCCGTTGTACTGCTGCGGGAAGAACCAGCCGATGTCCGAGCTGCCGATGAAGGACGCCGGGTCGAGGTAGCCGCGTTCGACGATCGCGCCCGCCCAGCGGTGGTCGTGGGCGATGATCCAGGCGGTCAGGTAGCCGCCGTAGGAGCCGCCCATGATGCCCACCCGGTCGCCGTCCAGTCCGGGCACGGTGGCGATCGCGTGCTCCAGGAAGGCCAGCACGTCGGCGGAGTCCAGGTCGCCGAAGGCGCCCCGGATCGCTCGCCCGTGATCGCGTCCGTAGCCGGACGAGCCGCGCGGGTTGCACATCACCACGGCGTAGCCCGCCTCGGCGTACACCTGGGCCTCGTCGAAGAACGCCGGCGTGTACTGCGCGAACGGTCCGCCGTGGATCATCAGCAGCACCGGGTGCGGGCCCTCACCGGCCGGCGTGACCACCCAGCCGTGCACCGGGTGGCCGTCGACGGAGGTCGCGGTGAGCTCCCGGGGCTCCCGGACGTCGGTGCCGGCCCGCAGGGTCGCCGAGAAGTCGGTCAGCGGCCTGATCCGGCCACCCTCGACCAGGCCGACCTCGCCCATCCCGGCGCCGGTTCGATAGGAGGCCACGACGGGTGCATCCGCGTCCGGGCGGGCGCCGGTCGTGCCGCAGCCGAACAGCACCACGCCCGCGTCGGTGTCGAGCAGGTATTCGACCCCGCCGTCGCGCACCCGCAGCAACTGCGACACCCCGCGCGCCTCGGTGGTCGCCAGCACGCCGCCGGCGGTCGCCACCAGGTCCGTCTCGATCAGCGCGTCCAGGTCGGTCAGCTGCTCGGGGCCGCTCGCGCCGAGCCGGAACACCGACAGCTGGGCGGCGACGAAGTCGAGCCCGGACTCGCCCAGCTCGACACCGGTGAACCAGATCGTGCCGTCCACCTCCAGCGGCGAACTGGCGGCCACCGATCCGTCGGTGAGCCGGACCGCGTCCGAGCCGTCGACGGGGACGCGAAACAGGTCGGTGATCAGGCTCTCCGGCTCGCCGGGACGCCCGGCGCTGACCAGCACCGCGGCGCCGTCGGCGGTGAAGCTGGGCTGGGCGTGGTCGGCGTCGGACGACGTGAGCCGGGTGGGTCTGGGGAAGCCGGCGTCCTTTCGTGCCTCGGGGGAGAGATCCTTCGCGGCGCGGCCCACCGGTGCGACCGGCGGCTCGCCGAATACGTCGGGCGCCTCGACGACGAACAGCTGGCTGCGCCGGTCCCGCAGCCAGCCCAGGCCGTTGTACTGGAAGGCCAGCGAGGTGATGTGCCGCGGATCCTCCTGCGGCGCCTTCACCCCGTCCACGGTGTCGTAGCGGCCCTCCTCCGGTACCCGGGCGATGAACGCGATCAGCCGGCCGTCCGGCGAGAAGGCGAAGTCGGAGACGCCCAGCGGCTGGTTGGTCACGCACAACGCCTCGCCGCCCGTGCTGGGGATCAGGTGCAGCTGCGGGCGATCGTTGGCGCCCGCACGCAGGAACCCGATCACCGCGCCGTCCGGCGAGAACTTCGGCAGGGCGTCTCGCTGTCCCCGGGTCAGCCGGCGCGGGCCTCCCGCGGCACCCCGGCCGGCGTTGGCGCCGTCCAGCGGCACCCGCCATAGCTGCCCGACGTAGGCGTCGGCGTCGAAGTCGGGACGGCTGGTCGCCACCACCGCCCAGGTTCCATCGGGATGGACGGCCGGCGCCGACACCGTGGTCAGCAGCGGCAGTTGATCGGGTCGCATGGCCAGACCCTAGTGGTGTGCCTCTCCCAATTGCGTCACCACTTGGCGGGCCGAGCAGGCACCTCGTGGCGTTGTCCTCGGCCGCCGTACGACGGCCTCGGCCCGGCAGCCGCCACCGGGCGCCACTTCGGACCTGGCGCAACCCTCGACCGGCTCGCTCGCTCTCGGCTAGGTTCGTGCGCGACAGGCGAGCTCAAAGGAGAGTTGTGATGGCGTCCGGACGTGTGCTGGTGGTCGGTTCGTTGAATGCGGATCTGGTGGTGCGGACGGCGCGCCTGCCGGGCCCCGGCGAGACGGTGACGGGCTCCGACCTGGTGATCGTGCCCGGCGGCAAGAGCTCGAACCAGGCGGCCGCGGTGGGCAAGCTCGGCGGCGACGTGGCGATCCTCGGCTGCGTCGGCGACGACGGCAACGGCGCCATGCTGCTGGCCAGCCTGCAGGACTCCGGGGTCGACACCAGCGAGGTGCGGGTGCTCGGCGGCGTCGCCACCGGCTCGGCGATGATCGCCGTCGACGATCGGGGGGAGAACTGCATCATCGTCAGCCCGGGCGCCAACGGCCGGCTGACCGCCGGCGACGTCAACGCCGCCACGGAGTTCTTCGACACCGCGGACGCCTCCGCCGTTCTGACGCTGTGCCTCGAGGTGTCGCTGGAGGCGGTCAGGGCGTCCGCCCGCAACGCCCGCGCCAAGGGCGCCACCGTCGTGCTGAACATCTCCCCGTACCAGAAGGTGGGCGCCGACCTGCTCGACCTGGTGGACATCCTGTTGGTCAACAACCACGAGTTGGCCGACCTGACCGGGCAGGCCGACTTCGACCCGCTGGGGGACTGGACGGCGGTGATCGAGGCCACCGCCGCCGCGCTCGGCGAGAACGGCCCGCGCACCGTCGTGGTGACCCTGGGCTCCAAGGGTGCCCGGATCATCGATCTGGACGCCGGAACCGCCTCGGCGCAGATCCCGTCACCGGAGGTGACGCCGGTGGACACCACCGGCTGCGGCGACGCCTTCCTGGCCTCGCTGGCGTTCCGCCTGGCCGCCGGCGACGACCTGCCCGCCGCCTGCGCGTTCGCCGTCCGGGTCGGCGCCTACGCGGCCACCGGCGAGGGCGCCCAGAACTCCTACCCGACCGCCGAGCAACTGGCGAACTGGAAACCCTGAACGGCAAGCCATGGCCGTCCCGGACGCGAAGCCGAGCCGAAGCCGGTTCCGCATCCGGCACGCCTGCGCCGTGTGCGGCGCGCTGATCGTGATCTCGTACGGGTCGGCGATGATCGACACCTACGGCGGCCTGGCGACGCGGCCCCACGACTGCATCGTCCGTCAACTGGCCGCCAACCCGGAGAGTGCCGCCGTCGGCGTGCCCGGCTACCCGGACTGGCTCAGCCAGCACAGCGGCACCGTCAACGACGCCAGCTGCCTGAACCGCACCGACGTGTACGGGGTGGTACGGCCGAGCAATGAGGCCGAACTCGGGCGTGCGGTGGCGTTCGCCCGCGAGCACGAGCTGAAGGTGTCGGTGGCCGGTGCTCGGCACAGCATGGGTGGCCAGGCGTCGTGGCCCGGCGCGTTGGCCATCGACATGACCGCGATGAACCGGATCGCCGTCGACGCGGCGTCCGGGACGGTGCGGGTCGGCGGCGGGGCGCGGTGGGGGCAGGTGCTCGAAGCGCTCCACCCGCACGGGCTGTCGGTGAGCGGCATGCCCAGCATCGACGTGCTCAGCGTCGGCGGCACCATCTCGGTCAACGCCCACGGTGTCGATTTCCGCACCGGATCGCTGGCCGGCACCGTCCGCAGCCTGCGGCTGATGAAGGCCGACGGCAGCGTCGTCACC
>CALMIQ010000011.1 GCA_937863965.1 uncultured Micropruina sp. | reverse complement strand
GATCACGCAGCGGAGCCTACGGACCGACGGTGACAGTTCCGGCCGCCCCATCCCGCGGCGCCCAGCCGACCCCGTCCGGTCCGGCCTTCGTCCGATCCGGCCCGCGGTTGGTCCGGGCCTCGTCCAGGCTCGAGGAGCATTTCTGCCACCTGTCGCCGGCGGCCGGTGGACTGCCAGACTCGTGCCACGACACTCCGGGAGGTCCCCGATGCCGAACTATCAGCGGCTTCGCTTCGATCCGAACCACGCCCGGATCATCGGGGGCCTGCTCAGGCTGCGAGCACAGCTCGATCGCGAGATCGGCATCCGCTCGCGCGACAAGACGCTGCGGCTGGCCACCTGGAACATCCGCGAGTTCGACTCGGCCTCCTACGGCAGCCGGACGACCGACGCCTACTACTACATCGCCGAGATCGTCAGCCGGTTCGACCTGGTCGCCGTCCAGGAGGTGCGCCGCGACCTGCGGGCGCTGAAGACGCTGATGTCGCACCTCGGCAGCGACTGGGAGTACCTGGTCACCGACACCACCGAGGGCACCCGCGGCAACAACGAACGGTTGGCCTTCGTCTACGACCGGCGCAAGGTCCGATTCACCGGCATCGCCGCCGAGCTCGTCCTGCCGCCGATCCGCCGCGACGGCGTCCTGATCCCGGCCAACCAGGTCGCCCGGACGCCGTTCACGGCCAGCTTCCGGTCCGGCTGGGTGTCCTTCGAGCTGACCACCGTGCACATCATCTACGGGGAGTCGACCGCGGTCAGCCCGGAACGGGTGGAGGAGATCGGCGCCGTCGCCCAGCTGCTGGCCGCGCGTGGTGGCAAGGACGGCACCAGCAACAATCTCGTGCTGCTCGGCGACTTCAACATCTTCGCGCGGGGCGACGCCACGCTGCTGGCGCTGATCGACGCCGGCTGGACGATCCCGAAGCCGTTGCAGTCGGTGCCGGGCAGCAACGTCGCCAAGGACAAGTTCTACGACCAGATCGCCGTGCTCTCCCGCGCCCACCAGTTCCACCCGGCCGGCCCGGCCGGGGTGTTCGACTACTACGAGAGCGTCTTCCGCGACCAGGACCAGGAGGCGTACATCCCCGACATGGGCGACGCCTACGAGACCACCAGCGCCGGGAAGGCGCGGACGGAGACCGGCAAGCGCACCCACTACCGGACGTGGCGCACCTACCAGCTCTCCGACCACCTGCCGATGTGGATCGACCTCAAGGTCGACTACTCCGAGGAGTACCTCCGCGGCCTGGCGCCGGCGCCCGACCCGGAGTGATTCGCGCTCGGACCTCGGGCGACGCCCGCTCGGACGCGGATCATTGCTCGGCGGCACGACCGGGGCTAGCGTTGCTCGCATGACTGCCGGGTCGGCCACCAGCCGCTGCACGGAAGGTCTCCCGGCCCTGCCGTGACCCTCGGGCGGGCCAGAGGCCCGCCGCCTCCCACGCTCTTCGCCATATCGCGTGCGTGGGAGAGGAGGTGTACATGAACACAACGCACGACCCGCCCGCCGATCGGGCGTGGCGCTCCTTCGTCGCCCGCAGCAACGACGTCGTCGAGGGAACCGTCGTCCAGGTGATGCCCTTCGGGGCCTTCGTCCGGGTCGACGAGGGCGTCGACGGCCTGCTGCCCAGGGCCGAGACGAGGACCCCGGTCGCGCTCGGCGACCGGGTTCACGCCCGCGTCCTGGAGATCGACGAGGACGCCCGCCGGTTCAGCCTGCGGCAGGAGTGAACCCACGGGTGGGGCGCCGATCGGGCGCCCCACCCCTGGGAATGCTGGGCGCCCACCGCGGACCGAAGGTCAGCCGGGCGGGCACTCCCCGCCGGGGTCGATGGCCAGCCCGATGCGGCGTCCGATCGCGCCGAGCTGCCTGACCTGGGCCCGGGTGAGCGGGTCGAGCACCACCCTGCGCACCTCGGCGACATGCCCCGGTGCCGTGGCGACCACGACGTCCCAGCCCGGCTCGGTGAGGGTGGCCAGGGTGTAGCGGCCGTCGGTGGGGTCGGCCGCGCGGCTCACCAAACCCTTGCGCTCCAGCCGCGCGACCACCTGCGAGAGCCGGGACAGCGAGCCTTCGGCGACCGCCGCCAACTCGCTCATCCGCATCGTGCGTCCGGGTCGCTCCGACAGCCCGGCCAGCACCGAGTACTCGAACAGCGTCAGCCCGGCGTCGCGGCGCAGCTGGGCGTCCAGTGCGGGGCCCAGGCGCATCAGCAGGCCGACCAGGCCGATCCACGCCGCCCGTTCGTCGGCGTCCAGCCATCGGGGCTCGACCGCTTCGTCCACGCGGGCATCGTAGCCCAGCCGGCCGCCGCCCGAGCCTCGTTCAGCGCGTCCGAATTGACTTGAAGCTTGAAATGATCTGGACTACCGTTCACTTAACGCTTGAAGTATTGACGAGGAGTCGAGAACCATGAACATCACCCTGTGGATCGTCGCGGGCCTGCTCGCGCTGGCCTTCCTGGGCGCCGGCGCGATGAAGGTCGCGCGGAGCAAGGAGCAACTCGCGGCGTCCGGGCTGTCGTGGACGGAGGACTTCTCGGCGCCCATGGTGAAGGCCATCGGCGCCCTGGAGATCCTGGGCGCGCTCGGGCTGGTGTTGCCCGCCGTGACCGGCATCCTCCCCGTGCTGGTGCCGCTGGCGGCGCTCGGCCTGACGGCCACCATGGCCGGCGCGGTCATCGTCCACCTGCGGCGCCGCGAGACCTTCATCCCGCCCGCGGTCCTGCTGGTGCTCGCCGCGTTCGTCGCGGTCGGCCGGTTCCTGGTGCCGATCGGCGCCTGAGCCGGGGCGCGACGGCCGGCGCGGGGAGGCCGGGGTTTTCCTGAAGTGCGCTCCAGGGCGGAGACTGGTGCCATGACCGCTCCCGGTGCCACCATCTCGCAGGCGGCGGACGCCCTGGGCCTGACCGCCGACACCCTGCGCTACTACGAGCGCGACGACCTGTTGCTGCGGGCGGTGCCCCGGGGGCCGAGCGGGCACCGCCGCTACCAGCAGGACGACCTGCGGTGGATCGAGTTGATCACCCGGCTTCGGGCGACCGGCATGCCGATCCGGGAGATCCGGCGGTACGCGGCGTTCGTCCGCGCCGGCGACGGCAACGAGGACGAGCGGCTGGCGTTGCTCCGCGCACACCGCGAGCGGGTGCTCGCGCAGCTCGCCGAGGTCACCGCGAACCTGGCCGCCATCGACCACAAGATCGCGCTCTACACCGACCGTCTCGGACGCCGCGCGCTGCCGGCTTGACCTGGAGCACGCTCCAATGTGTTTGCTGGAGTCATGAGCACACAGACCACCACCCGGACGCTCGGCTCCGGGCCCGCGGCACTGACCGTCTCCGCCCTCGGCCTGGGCTGCATGGGCATGTCGGAGTTCTACGGCACCCCCGACCAGGCCGGCGGAATCGCGACCATCCACCGCGCCCTCGAGCTCGGCGTCACCTTCCTCGACACCGCCGACATGTACGGGCCGTTCACCAACGAGAAGCTGGTCGGCGAGGCGATCCGGGGCCAGCGCGACGAGGTGCAGTTGGCCACCAAGTTCGGCAACGAGCGTCGCCCGGACGGCACCCGGCTCGGGGTCAACGGCCGGCCCGAATACGTCCGCGCCGCCTGCGACGCCTCGCTGCAGCGGCTCGGCGTCGACCACGTCGACCTCTACTACCAGCACCGGGTCGACTTCACCGTGCCGATCGAGGAGACCGTCGGCGCCATGAAGGAACTGGTCGAGGCCGGCAAGGTCCGCTTCCTCGGCCTCTCCGAGGCGTTCCCCCGACACGATCCGGCGTGCGCACGGCGTCCACCCGATCACCGCCCTGCAGACCGAGTACTCGCTGTTCACGCGCGACGTCGAGGACGCCATCCTGCCCACGCTGCGCGAGCTCGGCATCGGCCTGGTGCCCTACTCGCCGCTCGGCCGCGGGCTGCTCACCGGCGCGATCGACGCACGGTCGCTGGCCACGGGCGACAGCCGGCGCACCGCCTACTTCCCGCGCTTCCAGGGCGAGGCGCTGGAGGCGAACCTGGGGCTCGTCGACCGCGTCCGGGAGTTGGCGGCCGAGCACGACTGCACCCCCGGGCAACTCGCGCTGGCCTGGGTGCTCGCCCAGGGCGACGACGTGGTGCCGATCCCCGGCACCAAGCGCGTCCGCTACCTGGAGGAGAACGTCGGTGCGCTGCGGATCCGGCTCACGGCCGACGACCTGGCGGCGCTCACCCGCGCCGTCCCCCGGGACGCCGTCGCCGGCGCCCGCTACGGGGACATGAGCACGATCGACGGCTGATCGGCCCTGTCAACCCACGCGCCAGCACGACGTCGAGCACGGGCGTGATTGGTAGTCTCCTGACGTCCAGAAACCTCGGCACCGAAGGGTCACGATGAGTCCGATCATCTACACGCATACCGACGAGGCGCCGCTGCTGGCGACGTACTCCTTCCTGCCGATCATCCAGGCCTACGCCGCGGCCGCCGATGTCGAGGTGGAGACTCGCGACATCTCCCTGGCCGGACGCATCATCGCCCTGTTCCCCGAGCGGCTCAGCGACGAGCAGCGGCTTCCGAACGCGCTGGCCGAACTCGGTGAGCTGGCCAAGACCCCGGATGCCAACATCATCAAGCTGCCCAACGTGAGCGCCTCGATGCCACAGCTGAAGGCGGCCATCGCCGAGCTGCAGGACAAGGGCTACGACCTGCCCGACTACCCCGACAACCCTTCCGGTGCCGAGGACGCCGACGTCAAGGCCCGCTACGACAAGGTCAAGGGCAGCGCGGTCAACCCGGTGCTGCGCGAGGGCAACTCCGACCGCCGCGCCCCCGAGTCGGTCAAGAACTACGCGCGACGGCACCCGCACGCGATGGGGGCGTGGAGCCCCGATTCGGCGACCAACGTGGCGACGATGGACGCCGACGACTTCCGGCACAACGAGCAATCGGTCGTGCTCGCGTCCGACGACGTCCTGAGCATCGAGCTGGTGCCGGCCGACGGCGGCGACACGATCGTCCTCAAGGAGGCCCTGCCGGTGCTGGCCGGCGAGGTCGTCGACGCCACCGTGATGCGGGCGGAGGCGCTGGACCGCTTCCTGACCGAGCAGGTCGCCCGCGCCAAGGCCGCCGGCGTGCTGTTCTCGGTGCACCTCAAGGCCACCATGATGAAGGTCTCCGACCCGATCATCTTCGGGCACGTGGTGCGGGCGTTCTTCCCCGCGACCTTCCAGAAGTACGGCGACGCGCTGGCCGCGGCCGGGCTGAGCCCCAACAACGGGTTGGGCGGCATCCTCGCCGGACTGGACGCGCTGCCCGACGGCGCCGCGATCAGGGCGTCGTTCGACCAAGAACTGGCCGACGGGCCGGCGCTGGCGATGGTCGACTCCGACCGTGGCATCACCAACCTGCACGTGCCCTCCGACGTGATCGTCGACGCGTCCATGCCGGCGATGATCCGGATCGGCGGCCACATGTGGGGACCGGACGGCAAGGAGGCCGACACCCTGGCGGTGATCCCCGACTCGTCGTATGCCGGCATCTACCAGGCCGTCATCGACGACTGCCGCGCCCACGGCGCCTACGACCCGGCGACGATGGGGTCGGTGGCCAACGTCGGGCTGATGGCCCAGGCGGCCGAGGAGTACGGCTCCCACGACAAGACCTTCGAGATCGGTCGGGCCGGCACGGTGCGGGTGGTGAACACCGCCGGGGACGTCCTGATCGAGCACGCGGTGCAGCCGGGCGACATCTGGCGCGCCTGCCAGACCAAGGACGTCCCGATCCGCGACTGGGTGAAGCTGGCCGTCACCCGGGCCCGCGCCACCGGTGATCCGGCCATCTTCTGGCTCGACGACACCCGCGCCCACGACCGCAACCTGATCGCCAAGGTCGAGACCTATCTGCGCGACCCGGAGCTCGTCGGCGACGTCACCGGACTGGACATCTCCATCGCCTCTCCGGTGGACGCCACCACGGTGTCCGTCGAACGCATCCGACGGGGTGAGAACACGATCTCGGTGACCGGCAACGTGCTGCGCGACTACAACACCGACCTGTTCCCGATCCTCGAGGTCGGCACGTCGGCCAAGATGCTGTCGGTGGTTCCGCTGATCAACGGCGGCGGGTTGTTCGAGACCGGCGCGGGCGGGTCGGCGCCCAAGCACGTCCAGCAGCTGCTCAAGGAGAACTACCTGCGCTGGGACAGCCTCGGTGAGTTCCTGGCCCTGGCCGAGAGCTTCGCGAAGTACGCCGAGGTCACCGGCAACGCCTCCGCCACGGTGCTGGGCGAGACCCTCGACCGGGCGACCGGCACGTTCCTGAACGAGAACAAGTCGCCGGGCCGCCGGCTGGGCACCATCGACAACCGCGGCAGTCACTTCTACCTCGCGCTGTTCTGGGCCGAGGAGTTGGCCGCGCAGACCGCCGACCCGGCCCTGGCCGAGAGGTTCGCGCCGCTCGCCACGACGCTGCGTGAGCAGGAGGCGACGATCAACGCCGAGTTGCTCGCGGTGCAGGGTTCCCCGGCCGATCTCGGCGGCTACTACCGCCCCGACGACGCCCTGACCGCGGCCGTGATGCGTCCCTCGCAGACCCTGAACGCCGCGATCGCCGCCCTCTGACCGCGATCCGTCGAGCCGGACGAGATCCCGGGGCAAGCCCGGGATGACGGTCCCGCGTGGCGTCCGCCTGAGGGGTTCGTCATCCCGGCGAACGCCGGGACCTCAGCCCAGCCATCGCCGTGCCGTCCACCCGAAGCCCCGTCATCCCGGCGAACGCCGGGATCTCAGCCGGGACGTGACCGTGGCGTCCACCGCCACGGGATGGTTCATTACGGCTCACCCGGGCGCTCCCGCTACCCTTGCGCGGTGATCGACTCCACCCATTGGTTGCTGACCCTGGCCTGTGACGACCGGCCCGGCATCGTCCATGCCGTCACCGGAGCCATCGCCCAGGCGTACGGCAACATCACCGAGCTGCAGCAGTTCAGCTCGCCGGAGTCGGACCGGTTCTTCATGCGGGTGCAGGTGCAGTCGGGGTTCGATCGCTCGGTGTTTGAGCACGCCATCACCCCGATCGCCAACTCGCTGGGTGCCGAATGGGTCCTCGACTACGTCGGACGGCCCCGCCGCACGCTGATCCTGGCGTCCCGGATGGGGCACTGCCTCAACGATCTGCTGTTCCGGGCCCGGTCCGGCTACCTGCAGATCGAGATTCCGCTGATCCTCTCCAACCACCCCGACCTGCGCGACCTGGCCAACTTCTACGGCGTCCCCTTCGAGGAGCACGTGGTGCTGCCCGATACCAAGGCCGCATTCGAGGCCCGCATCCTCGAGGCGGTCGAGCAGCACGACATCGAGCTGGTGGTACTGGCCCGCTACATGCAGATCCTCTCGCCGGAGCTGTGCGGGCGGCTGGCCGGGCGGGCGATCAACATCCACCACTCGTTCCTTCCCGGCTTCAAGGGCGCCAACCCCTACCGGCAGGCGCACAGCCGCGGCGTGAAACTGATCGGCGCGACGGCACACTTCGTCACCGCCGACCTGGACGAGGGCCCGATCATCGAGCAGAACGTGCGCCGGGTGGATCACTCGATCGGGGTGCCGGAACTGGTCGCGATCGGCCAGGAGCAGGAAGCCCGCACCCTCACCGACGCCGTGAAGCTGTTCGCCGAGCACCGCATCATGGCCGACGGCCAGCGCACCGTGATCTTCCGCTGACGGCCGACCTCCCCGATCGCGGCCGGTCCCGAAACCGGCCGGCTGATCCTTCCCGGCGCCGGAAGGCCCTACTCGGTCCGCGGCGGCACCCCATACTGCGCTCCGGTCATCGTCCGCCCGTCGATCTGCTCGCGGAGGATGTCGGCGTGGCCCGCATGCCGGGCCAGCTCCCGGATCATGTGCAGGTAGATCCAGCGCAGCGACACGGTCCCGATGCGCTCGTGGTGAACCTGCCGGTCGAGGTCGAATCCGGTCGCGATCGTCCGGCTGCGCGCACAGGCACGCTCGAAGTCCTCGATCGCCTCGGCCACCGTCAGATCGTCGTCGTAGGTGAAGCTGGCGTCGTCGCCGTAGGCGTAGCCGTCGCGTTCGGACGCCGGCAGTTCCGCCAGCCGCCGCTGGAACCAGGACCGCTCGGCGGCCGCGGCGTGGGTCAACAGGCCCAACGGTGTGGTCAGCGACCGAACCAGCCGCCGCCTGGCGTCCGCG
This sequence comes from uncultured Micropruina sp., assembly GCA_937863965.1. Classification (GTDB taxonomy): domain Bacteria; phylum Actinomycetota; class Actinomycetes; order Propionibacteriales; family Propionibacteriaceae; genus Micropruina. The sequence continues at coordinate 3,303 of CALMIQ010000011.1, read as the reverse complement.
TCGGACAGCCCCTGCACGCAGCGCACCAGCTCGGTGCGGCCGTCGTCGAGCATCGCCTCCAGCAGTTCCCGCTCGGCGCCCAGCGTGATCATCGGCTGCCCGCGCCGGCGTCCGTCGTCGACGCGGAGCCGACCGGGGGCAGCGCCGACCAGGGGAAGACGATCCAGTCGGCGGTGGTCTTCCAGGCGAAGTCGACCCGGTAGATCGAGGTGGGCTTGGTGTACAGCACCGCGGTGCGCACCTCGGCGCCGTGCGCCAACAGGATGTCCATCACCAACTGCAGGGTGCGTCCCGAGTCGGCGACGTCGTCGGCCACCAGCACCCGGCGTCCGGCGATGCTGTCGATGTCGAGCAGCGGCGCCAGCAGCACCGGATCGGGCAGCGTCTCGGCGACGTCGGTGTAGAACTCGACGTTCATGGCGTCGGCGAGCTTCACGCCGAGGGCGTAGGCGAGCCCGCCGCCGACGATCAGTCCGCCACGGGCGACCGAGACGATCACATCGGGACGGAAGCCGCTGCGGGCGACCGACTCGGCCAACTCGCGGCTGGCTCGACCGAAGCCCTCCCAGGTGAGGATCTCCTTGCCGTCGGTGTCGGACGCCTCCGCGTGGTACGCCGTCATGGCGTCAGCCTAATGCCGATCGGCTACGGCCTCTTCAGCCCGGTGGCGTCCACCAGCCGGCCCTGATCGTCGTACATGGCCACCGCGACCTGGCCGGCCATGATCCGTCTCATCCGGCCGGCGGTCGCCGGGTCGACCCGCAACGCGATCGCGTCGGCCAGCTCGGGATGGGCGGTCCGGACGCTGGCGGGCAGGCCCCTGCGGTCGCGGGTCAGGCTCACCACCTCGCCGCCGGTGACGGCCTCGGCGTCCAGGGCGAGGCCGCCCTTGGCCGAGAAGTGCAGCCGCCAGGAGAACGTGGCCGGGTCGGCGCCGTAGGGCACGGCGTTGGCCGGGTAGGCGATCAGGTCGTCACGCACCAGCACCGCCCGCGCGACCGTCAGGTCGGGCGTGGCGCTGGCCTGGGTGACCGACACCGACACCTGATGGCTGGCCAGCGCGTAGTTGATGGTCACCAGCATGCCGTCGGCCGGCACGGTCAGCGTGACGTTGTCGGCGGGATAGGACTCGTCCCAGCCCAGTCCGTGCGCCACCTTGAACTCGTAGCTGCCCTGCGGGATCTTCACCGATGCCCAGGTGTAGGTGCCGTCGCCGTCCAGGTCCTGCAACCAGGGCCGCATGCAGTCCGGCGTCCAGTCGGCCGAGCAGCCCAGTTCGCTCTGGAAGCTTCCGGGCGCGGTCAGGATCGGCCCCTGGGCGCTGCTGGTCACCCAGTGACTGGCATGGTCGTAGTAGAAGTCGACCCTTCCGCCGGTGGGTTTGACGTTGATGTTCGACCCGTTGCGGGCACCGCCGGCACCGTAGTTCTCGTCCCAGCTCTTGTTGACGGCCGCCTTGTAGTCGTAGTCGCCGGCCGCGACGGTGAGGCTGCGCTTCCAGATCTTGTCCTCGTCGTCCAGCACGAGCTGCACCTGGTCGCAGTCGGGCATCCAGTCGGCGGAACAGCCGACCGCCGCGTTGAACGAGCCCGGCACCGATACCGAATCGGGCTGGTTCTCGGGCGGGTCGTAGTTGATCGTGCTGGGCCCGGACGACCCTCCCGGGTCGCCCACGAAGGCCCAGGTGGAGGTCGCCGAATAGCGTCCGGACAGGTCCTTGGCCACGATCCGGTACTCCAGCAGGGAGCCCTTCGGCAGCGCCGAGACGTCCTGGTAGACCCGGTACCGCGGGTTGTCGTCGGTGCCGATCAGCTTCCAGGTCTTGGTGCCGGCCGGCCGGTAGTAGAAGCTGACCTCGGCGAATCGGCTGGTGTCGGCCAGCGCGACCGACAGTTCGGCCCGTCCGCCGACGGTGCCGCCCGCCTTCGGGGTCATCGGCAGGATGACCGGGGCCGCCGACGTCCGCGGCATCGGGTCGTTGGCCCGGAACACCCGCACGCCGAGCGCGGGCACCCGCACGGTCACCCGTCCGGCCCGATCGGAGCGGACGCTGCCGCCGGAGCCGAGCAGTTCACTGAAGCGGGTGTTGGGCGAGTAGGTGGCGAAGGTGGCGGAGGCGGCCTTGTCCGAGTTGTTGGTCACCACCAGGTATTCCCGCCGCGACCCCTTGTCGATGCGGCTGACCGCGAAGATGCCGGCCTCGGCCGAGGCGTAGCGGTGCACCTGGGCGCCGTCGGAGAGCGCCCGGTGCTGGGCGCGCAGCTTGGCGAGTTGGGCGATCTGCCGGTACAGCGGCGCGGAGGTGTCGTACCGCTCGCGCGACCCGGCCTTCCCGCCGATCACCTCTTCCTTCGCGAACGCCGGCACCTTGGTGGCGAACATGTCCTGCCGGGCGGCCTTGTCGCCGCCGCTGCCGGCGAAACCCTGCTCGTCGCCGTAGTACACCACCGGCTGCCCGCGGGTGAGGTACATCAGGGCATTGGCCAGCTTCAGCCGGGTCAGCGTCTCGGCCGAGCTCACGCCGGACGAGCGCAGCATCATCGCCATCCGGCCCATGTCGTGGTTGCCCGTGAAGGTCGGCAGCTGGTAGGCGTTGCTGTCGGCGTCGGTGTACCAGTCGTCGCCGGCGTACAGATCGCGCAGACCCGTGGTGGCCTTGCCCTGCGCGAAGCCGAGCGCCGCGTTCTGGAAGCCGAAGTCGAGGGTCGCCTGGAGCTTTCCGGCCGTCGTGTACTGGCTGGTGAAGGTGGGCGAGGAGTCGTAGACCTCGCCGAACATGAAGAAGTCGTCGTTGCCGGATGCCTTCGCATGGTTCAGGACGTCAGGCGCGAACTTCTGCCAGAACTCGGTGTTGACGTGCTTGACGGTGTCGATCCGGAAGCCGTCGATGCCGAAGTCGGCCCAGGTCTGGTAGATCTTCGTCATCCCGTCGACGACCTCGTGGTTCTCGGTGAACAGGTCGTCCAGACCGACGAAGTCGCCGTAGGTGGACGACTCCCCCGCGAACGTCGAGTTGCCGCGGTTGTGGTAGAGCGTCGGATCATTCAGCCAGGCCGGCACCTTGACCGTCTTGTCCGCCTCGCTGCGGAACTTCGGTACGTACGGGAACGAGGTGTCGGGATCGAGGGTCGGGAAGGTGTCCTTGCCGGCGTAGTCGCGGTCGTCGAACTCCTGGCCGCCCGCCGTCGTGTACGGCGAGGCCTCCTTGGAGATGTAGCCGTAGTCGCCCGGCTTGGTGTAATCGATGATGTCGGCGGTGTGATTGGTGATGATGTCGAAGAAGACCTTCATGCCCTTGGCGTG
>CALMIQ010000010.1 GCA_937863965.1 uncultured Micropruina sp. | reverse complement strand
CACCGCCACCCGGGTGAAGCAGATCCTGCAGCGCAACAAGGAGCTGCAGGACATCATCGCGATCCTCGGCGTGGACGAGCTCTCCGAAGAGGACAAGACGCTGGTCGGCCGGGCTCGCCGGCTGCAGCAGTTCCTCAGCCAGAACACCTACATGGCGACCAAGTTCACCAACGTCCCGGGCTCCACCGTCCCGCTGGCCGACACCATCGAGTCGTTCAAGATGATCTGCGACGGCGAGGTCGACCACATCGCCGAGCAGGCCTTCTTCAACGTCGGCGGCATGGACATGGTGATGGAGAACTGGGACCGGATCCAGAAGGAAGGCTGATCGTGGCCGAGGGTGACGTCCTGGTCGTCGACGTGGTGGCCGCCGACCGCCGGGTGTGGGAGGGCGAGGCGATCTCGGTGATCGCCCGCACCACCGAGGGCGACATCGGCATCCTGGCCAACCACGAGCCCGTGCTGGCGGTGCTGGAGCCCTGCGCGGCCGAGGTGCTGACCACCGACGGCAAGCGTGAGATCATCGCCGTCGACGGCGGCTTCATCTCGGTCTCGGAGAATCGGGTGGCGATCCTCAGCCAGTACGGCAGGCTCGCGCACGAGGTCCTGGTCGAGGAGGCGGAGCGGGAGCGCAACACCGCCTGGAAGAAGATGAACGAGGGCGACAACAGCGAGGGCACCCGGCAGCATTTCGCCCGGGCGCGCGCGCAACTCGCGGCAGCCCAGAAGGCGCAGGAACAACAGGCCTCCTGATCGGCATCGGGGACGAGGACTTCGGGATGGATGTGATCGGCACCGTCGAACTGGTGCTCGCCATCGTCGTCCTGGCCCTGGTGATCGCGGTCGGCTGGCTGTGGCTGCGGCGGCGCTGGCTGTCCCGCAGCGGCGGCACGTTCGCCTGTAGCTATCGTCGTGGAAGCCGGACTCCGGGCACCCGCTGGGTGCTCGGAGTCGCGCGTTATCGGGGCCATGAGCTGCAGTGGTTCCCCGCCTTCTCGCTGTCGCTGTGGCCCAGCCGGCGCTTCGACCGGGTGAGCGTCCGGGCGGGCGAGCAGCGATTGCCGGACGCCGGCGAGGCCGTCGACCTGCTGGACGAGCAGCGGATCGTCGGTCTGCAGGGGCCGCGGGACGATGTCGAGCTGGCGATGGCCCCCGACTCGCTGACCGGCCTGCTCAGCTGGCTGGAGGCGGCTCCGCCGGGGATGCGCTACCGCCCGTCCCCGACCTCGCCCGAATAGCCCGCCGGTCGAGTTCAGTCGGCGGCGTCGAGGTTCTGCTTCGCGGCCCGGGCCCGGCGGCGAGCCGCGCGGGGTTCGGACGGCGTCCGATCGGTGCCCGGCACCCACAGCACGTCGCCCACCTCGGCGTTCGCCACCCGGGAGGCCAGGAAGAGCAGGTCGGAGAGCCGGTTCAGGTAGGTGATCGCCAGCGGGTTCAGGCCGCCCTCGACATCCAGTCCGTACTGCTCGGCCGCGCGCCACGCGGTGCGTTCGGCCCGGCGCACAACGGTCCGGGCGACGTGCAGCTGGGCCGCGGTCTGGGTGCCGCCCGGCAGGATGAACGAGGTCAACGGCCCGACCTCGGCGGAGAGCTCGTCGCACCAGCCCTCCAGTCGGTCGATGCAGCCGGCGACGATCCGCAGCGGCTCCCACGGCGGGTTCTCGGCCAGCGGCGTGGACAGGTCGGCACCGAGGTCGAACAGCTCGTTCTGGATCAGCCGCAGGGCGTCGTTCAGCGCCGCCGGCAGGTCGCCGCGGGCGGTGGCGACGCCGATCACGGCGTTGGCCTCGTCCACCTGACCGTAGGCCTCGACCCGCAGGTCGGTCTTGGCGGCCACCGAGTTGTCCGACAGCCGGGTCTGCCCGGCGTCCCCGGTGCGGGTGTAGATCCTGGTGAGGTGAACCATGGCCCCACCCTATGACCCACGCGCCCGCCCGAATGGTCAGCCGAGCGGTGCGGGACCGCGTGCCGCGGGCCTCACCAGTCCTCTGGGGCCGGTGGCGGAGTCGTCGGTCGCGGGGCGAGGATGATGGAACGGGCGCCGGCCGCCCGCAGCTCGGCCAGTACGGCGGGGTCGGCCGCCTCGTCGGTGACCAGCCCCCAGTCGTCGGGGAGCTCGGACCAGTAGTGGAAGAGCCCGTGCTCGCCGAGCTTGGACGAGTCGGCGACCACGTAGGTGCGCTGGGCGTTGCCCATCATGGCGGCCTTGAGCCGGGCCTGAGCGTAGGTGCGGGAGGTGAGGCCGCGGACCGGGTCCACGGCATCGGTGCCGATGAAGGCGTAGGTGGCCTGGACGCGGTTCAGCATGGATTCGGCGTCCGGGCCGGTGATGGTGGCGTTGATGCCGCGCAGCGCACCGCCCAGGATGGTCACCCCCACCTGGTCGTTGGAGACCAGCTGGTTCGCCACCATCAACCCGTTCGTGATCACCGACACCGGGCGGTTGCCCAGTGCGGCGGCGATCTGCTCGGTGGTCGAGCCGGAATCGAGGATGATCAGGTC
>CALMIQ010000009.1 GCA_937863965.1 uncultured Micropruina sp. | reverse complement strand
GCCCTTCAGCCTGCTGGCGATAGAACGGGGCGTGCTCAGCGCGTGGAGCCGCCATCTATTGCCAGCGCCGCCCGACTGGCCGCCGTCCGCCGCGCCACTGGGCTTCTGGACGCTGCCCGCCGACGCGGGGCTCACCTTGCCGGCGGACGTCGTGGGTTACCTCTCCGCCGGCGACCGACCGGTGCTCATCGTGCTGGACGACCTGTGCCAACCGGACGCGATCCGCATGGCTCGCGCGATTGCCGAGGGCCTTCGGACGATCCACCAACGAGGCCTATTGATGGCCGCACGGTCGGGTCTGGCGCCTGGACTGGTCACGGACTGTCTGTATGTGGTCGATCGGATCCACCTCTCGATCACCATGCCGCAGGTGTCCGCCGTGTTTCATCAGGGCAGCATCGACGCGATCGCGGCAGCGCTGACCGCGGGCGTGCCACAACTCGTCCGCCCAGCCACCGAGGCCGAGCGGTTCTGGGCAGACCGGCTCATGCGGCTGGGTGTCGCACCCGAACCACTGGATCGCCTCGCCCCACGACGACTCGCCGACGCACTGAACCGGTCGATCGCACGCACGTCCGCGGCCGAGCGCCTGTACGGCCGGCTGCGCGACGAGGACGGCATCAGAGCCACTATCGCCCGCCTCGAACAAGCCCACATGGTCAGGGGCTAGTGCTGTTCGACGGGGAACTGACCGTAGGACGCTCACCACTGCTCGCGGAGGTACTTCACCACCTCCAGGTCGACCGCTCGGCGTGATGCCCAGCGCTGTCCCGATCAGACTGAACAGAAAGCTCGACCAACGCTATTCGGGGGACCTGCCGCGAATGGTGTTGGCCGCGTGCAGTGGGCCGTGCTCCCGCAGCCGGGATCACGCTGTCGGGGAGCGCCCTCATCAGGGCCAGGAGGGGATCACCAGCGAAACGAGCAGCGCGCTGCCGACGTGGGCAGCCATGGCGCGGACGCTATCGCTCTCCCTGAGATGTTCTGGGGGTCCGCCAGCCGGCGAGCGAAGCGATCTCGCAACGAGTGCGCCGGCCAGCGAGGAGAGCCGGCTGGGCGCCGCAACCAAGACCTCGAAGCCTCCTTGCCGTCGTCTGCAGCCGAGGGGTGAGGAACGGTTCGGCTGCTGGCAACAAAGGCCGCCGAGGAGGCCAGCGCCAGGGCTATACTCGGAAGCTGGTGAGCCGGGAAGCCTGGTCGGCGATGGCCCCTCCAACCGGGAGGGTCCTTGACCGCACCTGGAGAATCCGATGGCCCTGGCATCAGTCCCAATGATCCCTGTCGCGAAGCGGCTCCCCAGCCGCGCACGCCTGGAAGGGCGCCACGCCATGCGCTGGCTTCGCTCGCGGCTGCGGCTCATGCCGGGCAGGTCCGTGGTAGCCATTGACGGTCTGGCTGGTGCCGGGAAGACCTGCTTCGCCGATGAACTCGCCGAGTTGCTGTCAGAGGGCGGGCTGGCAACCATGCGTATCTCGCTGGACGCCTATGGTCTGTCGGATTGCTACAGCGGGCCCATCGCTACCGTCGAGGGCGCGGCAACTCCCTCAGATTGGTTCCTGGAGGACGTGCTCGAACCCGTCCGCGGAGCAGGGTCAGGACGTTATCGCACGGCAGTCGCCGACGGTTCAGGAAGCCCTCGGTGGGCCTGCGTGGGAGACCGGACCGTCGTACTGGTGGACGGCCGATACCTCCACGGCCCTCCGTTCTGCAGCTCGACCGGTGACAGTGTGTGGGATCTGTCGGTATGGCTCGACGTGCCGATGGGGCTGGCCTACCAACGATTGCATCTCGAGCAGGGAGACCGACCCCACCGACGATCCGCGGTCGGTCACGCGGACCGATCGACACAGGTGCGGTACCTCCGCGAATGTGGTCCGGCGAGCCGAGCGGACCTGGTCGTGGAGAACTGGCGTCCGCATCAGCCCATCGACTGAGTCCAGGCTCGGCAGTGAGAGTCACGAAGGACCCGGAGGCGTGCCGCGCGGAGTTGCTGGACGTCGCGCTCGGGCCGGTGCAGCAGGCGGGGTCCGACGCCATGTGGGTCGATGGCCCGCCCGTCTCGTTAGTCGGGGCCGGGATCACGGACGGATCCTCCCGGGTCGCCGACGCGGACGGCGGCCCGCCGACATCCTCACCACCTTGTGGAACGAGAGCGCGGACCGGATTTCCGGACGGTACTGCGACCATCACCGTCCCACCGGAGACGACCGCTGGGCAGCAGGCCTTACCAACCAAAGTCAAGGAGCTACGTCGATGAAGCGTTCGACCCTCATCGCAGGGGGTGTTGCGCTCGCACTGGTGCTGGCGGCCGGCGGCGGGTACGCCTACTCACTGGCCAACGCCCGCACCACGGTCGGCGTCGTGCCGGCCACCGTCGAGGCTCTGTCCATAGCGGTCAGCGCCTCCGGCACCGTGGACGCCGCCAGGCAAAGGAACATCCACCCGGTCACGGGCGGCACCCTGGCTACCGTCATGGTGAAGGACGGCGAACAGGTCGCCAAGGACGCCAAGCTGGCCACCCTTGACGACCGGCCACTGAGGCTCGCCGTCACCCGGGCCGAGGCCTCGCTCGCCGCCGCCAAGGCCGCCGTGACAGCGGCCCGTGCCCAACAGAAGCTGGTCGAGGACAAATACTCCATCCGGCTGGAGAAGCAGGCCGCCGCCGAGGCGGTCACCTCGGCCGAGCAGGCCGTGACCACCGGCCGGGACGCCCTCGCCCAGGCCAAGCGCGAGCTCGCCGCCGCCACCGTCACGGCCCCCTTTGCCGGCGTGGTCACCGTCCCAGACGGCACTGAGCCGGGAGCCGGGGTCAACCCCGCGGTGGCCCTCATGACCGTGGTCGATACTTCGTCGGTGGATTTCGTCGCCGCGGTGGACGAGAGCGACATCGCCCAAGTATCGACCGGCCAGCCGGCCAGCATCGTCCTCGACTCGGCGCCCAGCACCCCGTTCACCGGCAAGGTCACCAGCGTTCGCACAACGCCGATCACCACCGCCACCGGTGGCATCGCCTTCCCGGTTCGGATCACCTTCGACCCCGGTGGCGCCCGGGTCTTCCTTGGGATGAGCGGTTCGGCCGAATTGACCGTGAAGTCCATCCCGGACGCGCTCACCGTCCCGATCGAATCCGTGATCACCGCGGGCGCCGATCGCTACGTCTTCGTCGTCAGGACGGACGGCGTCGCCCACCGCACAGCGGTGACGATCGGCGCCGAGACCGGCACCCGCGCCCAAGTGCTCGTGGGAGTGCAGGCCGGCGACCGGGTCGTGACCGCCGGCGCAACCACCCTGACCGACGGCCAGCGGGTCGAGGTGGCGTGATGAGGACGACGGCTTGGGGCCGGGTCGCCGGGGAACACTCGGCCCTTCGCGACTCACGCCGCGGGCGACCCCAGGGATCGTCCGGGGTGACGCGATGACCGTCACAGCCCCGCCCGTGGTCGAGATCACGGCTCTGACCAGGGTGTATGGCGAGGGCGAGGCGAAGGTGGTGGCGCTGGACGGTCTCGACCTGAGCATCGCCGCCGGGGAATTCGTCGCGGTGATGGGGCCCAGCGGCTGTGGCAAGTCGACCCTGCTCAACCTGCTCGGCGGGCTGGACGCCCCCACCTCCGGCCAGGTCACGATCGGCGGCGAGACGCTGGCCGACCTCACCGACGACCGGATCACCGAACTGCGCCGGCGCCGGCTCGGCTTCGTCTTCCAGTTCTTCAACCTGATCCCGGTGCTCAGCGCGTTGGAGAACGCCTCGTTGCCGCTGCGGCTGGACGGCAACCGTGACGCCTCGCCCGTCGCGACCGGTTGGCTGCAGCAGGTCGGGCTCGGCGACCGGCTCACCGCCCGCCCCGACCAGCTCTCCGGCGGTCAGCAGCAGCGGGTGGCCATCGCCCGGGCGCTGTCGACCGAGCCCGCCCTCGTCCTGGCCGACGAGCCGACCGGCAACCTCGACTCCCGCTCGGCCGGCGAGATCGCCGAGTTGCTGCGCCGGGTCGCCACCGATTGGGGGAGGACGGTGCTGATGGTCACCCACGACCCCCGGATCGCCAGCTACGCCAGCCGCCTGGTGTTGATGAAGGACGGCCGGATCGTCGACGATCTGCCGCTGGACGGCAGCCACGAGACCCCCCGCCGAGCCCTGGAGAAATCAGGGCTGCTGTGATGCCCGCCATTCCCCTCCCTCTCTTCCGTCATCCCCGCGAAGGCGGGGATCTCTCCCCCGAGCCGAGGCTGACATGACCCTCTCGGCCACCTTGGCGTGGCGTTACCTGGTCGGACGCGGTGCCCGCTCGCTACTGACCACCCTGGCGGTCGCGCTCGGGGTGATGCTCACCTTCGGGCTGAACGGGATCACCCCGGCGCTGGAGGCGGCCTTCACCCGCAGCCTGCTCTCCTCGGCCGGCCAGATCGACCTGACCGTCACCGACTCCTACAACCAGTCCTTCCCCGCCGCCGTCGCCGACGAGGTGGCGGCCGTCCCCGGGGTTGCCTCGGTCAGTCCCGAAGTGCAGCGGACGGCTCCGCTGCCGCCCAAGGCCGATCCCGGTCCGGACGACGTCACCCAGCTGACCGTGATCGGCATCGATCCGGCCAAGGCGGCGAAGGTGCGCGACTTCCCGCTGGCGGCCGGACGCATGCTCTCGGCCGGCGACCGTTTCACCCTGGTGCTGCCCGGTGATCTGGCCGCCCGGCTGGGCGTCGGAGTCGGCGGCGCCATCGTGCTGCCGTCCGCGCTGGGCACCGCCCGGTTCACGGTGGCCGGGCTGCTCTCCAGCCCCAGCGTCCCCGGCGAGAGCCAGGTCTTCGTTCCGCTGACCGCCGCCCAGCAGGTGTTCTCCCTGGGCAGCCGGATCACCGTGCTGCAGGCCGCCTTAGCCGCCGACGCCGACCGGGTCGCGACCGAACAGGCGGTGGCCGCGGCCCTCGGCTCCGACTTCCAGGTCGGCGGACTGTCGAATCAGTCCAGCCTGATCGCCTCGCTGCAGGTCTCCAACTTCGCCTTTCTCATGTTCGGGTTGTTCGCCCTTGCTACGGCAGGTTTCATCATCTTGAACAGCTTCCGGACGGTGGTCGCTGAACGCCGCCGTGACATTGGCATGCTGCGGGCGATCGGCACCCGCCGGCGAACCATCGTGGGCATGTTCGCCCTTCAGGCGCTGCTGCAGGGAGTCCTGGGCAGCGCGCTGGGCATCGTGGCGGGCTGGGCAATGGCGGCTGGTCTGTTCGCTCTGATGCGCCCGATGGTCACCTCCTACCTTCACCTGGAGATCGGCGAGCCGGTCTTCGGCCCGGCGGTCTGGGCGATGTCGATCGGGCTGGGAGTCGGGGTGACCCTGGTTTCGACCCTCGTCCCCGCCCGCGCGGCCGGACGGGTCACGCCGCTGGAGGCAATGCGTCCGCAACTCGGTGAGGTCTACCAGCGCAAGGTCGGGGTGCGAGCCTGGATCGGGCTGGGCCTGATCGTGGTATCGGTGTTCGGGCTGGCCGCCGGTGGCTCCGAGCTGGTCGGGTTGGGCGGGGTGTTGTTCCTGATCGGGATCGCATTGGTCGCGCCGGCGATCGTCGTCCCGCTGGCGGACGCGGTGGGCCGTCCGCTGGAACTCGTCTTCCCCCGGGAGGGCGCGATCGCCCGCAGCAATCTGCAACGTAACCCCGGACGCAGCGCCGTCACGGTGACCGCGATGATGCTCGGCCTGGCCGCGATCGTGGCCATGATCACGATGATCGCCTCGATCTTCACGGGCTTCAGCCGCCTCGTGGATCGCTCGATGTCGGCCGATTATCTGCTCATCCCGCAGTCGATCGTGCTCGGCCAGGGCAACGTGGCGGCCGGTCCTCGGCTGGCCGAGCAGGTCAGCGACCTGCCGGGCATCCGGGCGGTCTCCAGTATCCGGGTCTCCCAAGGCAAGATCGCCGGCAACGAGGTGCAGGTGCTGGGCATCGACCCCGAGCGCTACCTCGACGTCGCCAGCTTCGACTGGAACAGCGGCTCGACCGACCAGGCCGTCCGCCAACTGGCGACCGGACGCTGGGTAATCGCCAACGGCATCTACGCCGCCCAGCACGGCCTTACGGTCGGGGAAGTCATCCAGATCGCCACGCCGAACGGGCAACGCAGCTACTACCTGGCCGGCATCGGCAACGACTACCTCAACGCCAAACTCTCCACCCTCTATACCTCCCAGGCCAACCTGGCCCGCGACTTCAACATCACCGCCGACCTGATGGTGATGGCCAACCGGGAACTCGCCGCCGACCCCTCCCAGGTGACTGACCGGCTGCAGCGGCTGGTGGCCGGCTATCCGGCATTCCGGCTGTACGAGTCGGCAAGCTGGAAGGTGGAGCAGACCGCGACCTTCAACGCCAGCCTGATCCTCTTCGACGTGCTGATCGCCGCGCTGGCCATCCCGTCCCTGCTGGCCCTGATGAACACCCTGGCGATCAGCGTGCTGTCGCGCCGACGCGAGATCGGCATGCTGCGCGCCATCGGCTCCACCCGCCGCCAGATCCGCCGGATGGTGTTGGCCGAGTCGCTGCTGCTGAGCCTGATCGGGACGGTGCTCGGACTGGTGGCCGGGCTATGGTTGGGCTACGGGCTGGTGGCGGCGATGGCCGCGATCGGCTGGCAGATGCCCTACGCCTTTCCCTGGGACGGGTTGCTGGTCACCATCGTGGTCGGCCTGGTCTTCGGCCTGCTCGCCGCGCTCGGCCCCTCCCGCCAGGCCGCCCACCTGAACGTGATCGAGGCCCTCCGCCAGGAATAGCCCGCCCTCGATGGTGTTCGACTTCCACAGGTCTCCGCCGCCAGCTGGCTTTCCTCCGTGACCGAGACGGTTCCACCGACCACGGATGGGTCCGATCGGCGCTGCGTCGATTCCCGCCCGTACCGACGGTCAGACCCCTGGCCCGAGCTGACTCAATCGGGAGGCTGTGTACCGGGGCGCCGGCCAGGCCACCGCGATGATCGATACGGATACGGCATGCCGAAAAATTGGATACGGTAAGACGAAGTTCGTCGTCACCCGGTTGTTGCAGCAGTGGTTCCGGCGGTGGCCTCAGCGTGCGCGGCTGTCGGCGGGCTCAACGGTCGATGTCGCGTGTCTAGTAGAATGAAAATCAATATCAGTGGAGATGTGGTTACGGTGATACGTAGTTGGCGGGCGTGGGCGAGGGTGAGCGCGGTCCTGGCGGCGATCGTGCTGTGCGTCGGGTGTGCGGGTTCCCCGGCGTCCGGCCCGGGATTGCGCCCGTCGGTGGCGGGCACGAAGCCGGTCGTGCTGACCACCTTCACGGTGCTTGCCGACATCGCCCAGAACGTCGCTGGTGACCACCTGAAGGTGGAGCCGATCACCAAGGCGGGTGCGGAGATCCACGACTATGAGCCGACGCCCGGCGACATCGCCAAGGCGTCGAGGGCGGACCTGGTCCTGGACAACGGGCTGGGCCTGGAGCGCTGGTTCGAGCAGTTCGTCGAGTCGCTGCACGTTCCGCACGCCGTGGTGTCCGACGGGGTGCAGCCGATGGACATCACCGAGGATGCCTACGCCGGCAAGCCGAACCCGCACGCCTGGATGAGCCCGGCCAATGTGCAGCGCTACGTCGACAACATGGTGAAGGCGTTCAGCGATCTCGATCCGTCGCACGCGGCCGACTACCAGGCCAATGGCAAGGCATACCAGGCGAAGTTGCAGGCCGTGCAGGACGAGCTGACCGCCGCCCTGGCCATGCTACCGAAGAGCCAGCGGGCGCTGGTGACCTGCGAGGGCGCGTTTTCCTACCTGGCCCGGGACGCGGGACTGACCGAGAAGTACCTGTGGCCGGTGAACGCCGAGCAGGAGGGGACGCCGCAGCAGGTCACGTCCGTGATCGACTTCGTCAAGGCGAACGAGGTGCCCGCGGTGTTCTGTGAGTCAACGGTGTCGGTCAAGCCGATGCACCAGGTGGTCGAGGCGACCGGCGCGAAGTTCGGCGGCACGCTGTACGTCGGCTCGCTGTCGGCGGCCGGTGGCCCGGTGCCGACCTACCTGGACCTGATCCGCTACGACGCGAGGACGATCATCGACGCGCTGACCGGTCGCGCCTCGTGAGCGGCATGGTCGAGGTCGAGCGCCTCGCCGTCCGCTACGGCGAGGTGACCGCCCTCGAGGGCGTCGACCTGCGGGTCGAGGCCGGCCGGGTGACCGGCCTGATCGGGATGAACGGCTCGGGCAAGTCGACGCTGTTCAAGGCGATCCTGGGCATGGTCCGCGCCGAGCGGGGACGCGTCCGGATCGACGGCGCCGACCCGGCCGCCGCTCGCAGACGCGGGCTGATCGGCTATGTGCCACAGAGCGAGGACGTCGACTGGGCCTTCCCGGTGTCGGTCCGCGACGTGGTGATGATGGGTCGCTACGGGCACCAGGGCTTCACCCGGCGTCCGAGAGCGGCCGACCGCGCGGCGGTGGCCGAGGCGTTGGCGCGGGTCGAGCTGACCGACTACGCCGATCGGCAGATCGGGCAGCTCTCCGGCGGACAACGGAAGCGTGCCTTCGTCGCCCGCGGCATCGCCCAGGGCGCCCAGCTGCTGCTGCTCGACGAGCCGTTCGCCGGCGTCGACAAGCGCAGCGAGGCCACCATCGTCCGGCTGCTGCGCGAGCTCGCCGCCGACGGGCACACCGTCCTGGTCTCCACCCACGACCTGCACGCGCTGCCGCAGTTGGCCGACGACGCCGTTCTCCTGCTGCGCAGGGTGCTCTTCCACGGCTCGGTCGTCGACGCCCTCAGGCCGGAGAACCTCGCGCTCACCTTCGGGCTGGACGTCCTCGATCCGGAGCCGGTGTCATGAACCCGCTCGACTGGCTGGTCGAGCCGTTGGCCTACGACTTCATGGTCCGCGCCCTTGTCACCACCGTGATCGCCGCCATCGTCTGCGCGCTGCTGTCCTGCTGGCTGGTGCTGGTCGGCTGGTCGCTGATGGGGGACGCCGTCTCGCACGCCGTGCTTCCCGGCGTGGTGATCGCCTACATCGTCGGTGCCCCGTTCGCGATCGGCGCGGTGGTGTTCGGCTTCCTCGCCGTGGCGCTGATCGGCGTCGTGCGCGGCACCAGCCGGGTCAAGGAGGACGCCGCCATCGGCGTCGTCTTCACCACCCTGTTCGCCCTCGGCCTGATCCTGATCTCGGTCACCCCGAGCCAGACGGACCTGAACCACATCATCTTCGGCAACATCCTCGGGGTCTCGGCTGCCGACCTGATTCAGATCGCCGTCCTCGCCGGCATCGTGCTGGTGGTGCTGGTGCTGAAGCGTCGCGACCTCACCCTGTACGCCTTCGACCCGACCCATGCGCACGCCATCGGCCTGAACCCGCGGGTGCTCGGCGCGCTGCTGCTCGGCATGCTGGCGCTCACCGCCGTCGTCGCGCTGCAGGTCGTCGGGGTCGTGCTGGTGGTGGCGATGCTGATCACGCCCGGGGCAACCGCCTACCTGCTCGCCGACCGCTTCGGCCACATGCTGGTGCTTGCGCCGTCCATTTCGGCGCTCTGCTCGGTGGTCGGGGTCTATCTGAGCTACTGGATCGACGCCTCGCCGGGCGGCCTGGTGGTCCTCACTCAGGGCGCCGCGTTCGCGCTGGTGTACCTGTTCGGTCCGCGGCACGGCCTGCTCGGCAGACGGCTCGCGTCGCGGAGACGCCGGGAAGCCGTCCCGGTGCCGTGAGATCCCGGGTCAAGCCCGGGACGACGGTGTCGTTCGTCATCCGGCGGACGGTGTCGTTCGTCATCCGGCGGACGGTGTCGTTCGTCATCCCGGCGGACGCCGGGATCTCCAACGAAGTGGTGCCTAGTCGCTCGTCGTGACCTCGGCGCCCTGCACGCTGGCCCAGATGGCGTCCATCGCCTGCTGGCCGAGCACCGTCCGGTTCGCTGTGCCTTCCAGGGTGACCTCGACGGAACCCGAGAACGGCGCCCCCGCGTGCACGTCGACGATCGCACCGACGCCGATCCCGCGGTCGGCGAAGAACTGCAGCAGGGCCGGGTCCGCGTCCGAGATTCGCTCCACCCGGGCTCGGGAACCGGGGGCGACCTGGGACAGCGGGACGGCGTCCGGTGCGTCGATCGTGCCGTCGCGGCTCGGGATCGGGTCGCCGTGCGGGTCGCGGGTCGGGTGTCCCAGGTGATCGTCGATCCGGTCCACCAGGAAGTCCGACACGGCGTGCTCCAGGGTCTCCGCTTCGTCGTGCACCTGATCCCAGCGGTAGCCGAGCGCCTGCACCAGGAACGTCTCGATCAGCCGGTGCCTGCGGACCATCGCGACGGCATGCGCACGGCCCTCGGCGGTCAGTGACACTGCGCCGTACGGCGCGTGCTCGAGCAGACCCTGCGCGGTCAGCTTGCGCACCGCGTCCGATGCCGTCGACAGCTTGACCCCGGCCTTGGCCGCGAGCGTGGACGGCGTGACCGGTGTGTCCGACCATTCCTGGAGGTTCCAGATGGCCTTCAGATAGGTCTGGGTGCTCATCGACAGGTCCGACACCGACATGCGCGCAGGGTATCAACGCTGCCGACGTGGCCGATGGGCCCACCACGCAGGTCGCCGGATGCCGGGGCGGAGACTCGCGCCGGGCGTTCGCCCCTACCCTTGACCGGTGGGATTTCTGCTCGGGGCCGAGGCCCTGCATCTGGAGTACCCGACCCGGGTGATCTTCGACGCGGTGACCCTCGGGGTCAACGAGGGCGACCGGATCGGCGTCGTCGGGCGCAACGGCGACGGCAAGTCCTCGCTGCTGCGGCTGCTCGCCGGTCGGATCGAACCGGACGCCGGCTGGGTGCGCAGGCGCGGCGGCGTCCGGGTCGGGATGCTCAGCCAGGCCGACGAGCTGCCGTCCGGCGTGTCGGTGCGCCGGGCGATCGTGGGGGAGCTGGCCGACCACGTGTGGGCGTCCGACCCGAAGATCAGGGACGTGCTGGCCGGCCTGGTCGCCGACCTCGACTTCGACGCCCCGGTCGACGCGCTGAGCGGTGGTCAGCGGCGCCGGGTCGCGCTGGCCGCGCTGCTGGTCGGCGACTGGGACGTGGTCGCGCTCGACGAGCCGACCAACCACCTCGACGTGGAGGGGATCACCTGGCTCGCGGAGCATCTGAAGGCACGCTGGGCGCGCAACGCGGGCGGCCTCCTCGTGGTCACCCACGACCGGTGGTTCCTGGACGAGGTGGCGACCGCCACCTGGGAGGTGCACGACCGGATCGTCGAGCCGTTCGAGGGCGGTTACGCGGCCTACGTGCTGCAGCGGGTGGAGCGCGACCGGCAGGCGGCCGCCGTCGAGGCGAAGCGGCAGAACCTGATGCGCAAGGAGCTGGCCTGGCTGCGCCGCGGCGCGCCGGCCCGGACGTCGAAGCCGAAGTTCCGGATCGACGCCGCCAACCAGCTGATCGAGGACGTGCCGCCGCTGCGCGACCGCCTGGAACTCAACCGGCTGGCCACCGCGCGACTCGGCAAGGACGTCGTGGACCTGATCGACGCGGGCGTCAGCTATGGCGACAAGGAGGTGCTGCGCGGCGTCGAGTGGCGCATCGCGCCCGGCGAACGCACCGCGATCCTGGGCGCCAACGGTGTCGGCAAGTCCACGCTGCTGGGGCTGGTCGCCGGGACGGTGCGGCCCACCTCCGGGCGGGTGAAGTGCGGCAAGACGGTCCGGCTGGCGGTGCTCGACCAGCAATTCGATGTGCTGACGGAGATCGCCGGCGACCGGGTCCGTGAGGTGCTGGCCCGGACCCGGACCAGCTACGTCGTGGACGGTCGCGAGCTGACCCCGGCGCAGCTGCTGGAGCGGCTCGGGTTCGCCCGCGCGCACCTGTCGGCGCGGGTGGGGGAGCTGTCCGG
>CALMIQ010000008.1 GCA_937863965.1 uncultured Micropruina sp. | reverse complement strand
GGTTCCACGGCTACGCGGACGCCGACTGGACCGATTCGGCGGTGCGCCGCTACGTGAGGGACGCCGGCGACCAGCTGGAGCGGCTGCACGTGCTGACCCGCTCGGACTGCACCACCCGCAACGCCCGCAAGGCGGCCCGGCTGCGGACGGCGTACGAGCAGCTGGAGTGGCGGATCGACGAGCTGGCCAAGCAGGAGGAGCTGGACGCCATGCGTCCCGACCTGGACGGCACCCAGATCATGGCGATCCTCGGCATCCCGCCCGGCCGGGACGTGGGCAGGGCGTACAAATACCTGCTGGAGAAGCGGATCGACGAGGGACCGCTCGGTGAGGAGCGGGCCCGCGACGCCCTGCTGGCCTGGTGGGCGGAGCAGTCCGGCTGACCCGCCCTGGTCCGAAGCCGGGTGCTAGCTGTACTGCCCGGGGACGTTGGTCAATCGTGAGAAGGGCGGCTGGTTCCCGCAGGCTGTGTGGGGTCGGTGATGGTTGTAGTAGTGCAGCCAGCTGTCGAGCTCGCCTCGGCGCTCGGCCTCGGACGTGTAGCAGCGGGCGTAGGCCCAACCGTCGGCCAGGGTTCGGTGGAAGCGCTCGATCTTGCCGTTGGTCTGCGGCCGATAGGGCCTGGTCCGCTTGTGCTTGATGCCAAGTTCTGTGCAGGTGTCTCGCCATAGGTGTGAGCGGTAGGCGCCGCCGTTGTCGGACAGGTCCTCTGGCTGATGTTCCCTGTGGAGGCCGAGGGGGCGTCGAATGTCCTCGCCGTGCACGATCTCCTCGACCAGGCGAGTGGCCAGTGGAGCCATGAAGCGAGGTGGGCCAGACGTTCGATCCCTGACCTGCACAAGCAGGCTGATGAGCTCGTCTGGTTGCTTGTCTCGGTAGCGTTCCACACCGAGTTCGTTCTGCCTGTCAAAGTCGAATCCGGCTCGAACCATGCCTGTGAGGAAGGTGGTCGGGGTGGTGGCGGCCGTGTCGACCAGATGGGCGACCACATCGCGAATCCGCCACCTTCGACACCCGGACTCGGCATCCCAGTCGTGCGGGCCGAGGCCGCGAAGGTCGCGGATGAGTGCTGCCCGTTCGCGGTGGACAGAGTTCCAGATCGCATCCATCAGGACCCCTCTCCGAGTCGCGAGGCCAGGACGGGGACGCCGTCGCCAGCGAGTTGGTCGAGGTGGCTCGGCCGCCCGGCCATCGCCATGACGAGGCCGAGAGTGGGGCCCGCCACCTCTGGGCCGCTGCCATGCTCGAAGGTGCCGTCGGTGGCGCGCAGGTGCAGCCCAGCCGCGAGGCTCTTGCTGTTGACGGCGAAGTCGCGGCTCGCGTAGAACTCGGCGACCTGCGTCACGGCGCCGACGTTGACCACGCTCGGGATGCCCAGGGGGCGCCGGATGTCCTCTCCGTGGACGAGAACCTCTCCGAGATAAGCGGCCAAGTCCTTGGATGGGGCAACGGACGAAGCGATGACCGCCCGAAAGCGCGCCAACGTCTCTGCGGGGTCATTGCCCAGGTGCTCACGAAGGCGTCGCTCGTTGTGAACGGCAGGCCGGAATCCCGACAGGATGATGCTTCGCAGCCACGCGAGTTGAGTGGTGGAGGCGGCAGCCGTCAGGTGCGCCACCACATGCTCGACATCCCACCCCAAGCACAGGCTCGGGCTTCGCCAGTCCGCTGCCGTCAAGCCTCCGAGGTCGTCCGCCAGCCTCTGTCGGGCTTGGTGCGTCCAGGTCAACAGCTGATCGTTCATCGCGCTCCTTGCTACTGTTTGGTAGCACCAACGCTACACTTTCAGTAGTAACCTGTGTCAATGGGCGAGCGAAAGACATACGGGTCCTACAACGACGGGTGCGCTGCGGCACACGCGCTGGACCTCATCGGGGACAGGTGGACGATGATCGTTGTGCGCGAGCTGCTGCTCGGCCCCAAACGCTTCTCGGACCTGCAGCGCGACGTGATGGGGATCGGGCCAACGATCTTGACGCGCCGCCTCGGTGAACTGGTCCAAGCTGGCATCGCCGTCAAGACAGAGGTCGACGGGCTCCCCGGTGAGCACTACGAACTGACCTCGTGGGGGCATGGGCTTGAGCGCGTGAACAATGAGCTGGCTGCCTGGGCCGTCGCATCACCTTCCCTTCCATGGGACGCCGACATGAGCCCGGACACCCTTGTCTTGACCATGCGAGCCCACGCGCGACCGCGCCCCGACCTCGTCACCAGCCCCGCAACGGTCGCCCTCCACCTCACCGACTCGCGCCGGGCCGCAGCTGGCGAATACGTCACCTATCTCGCTCGCCTGACCCCCGACGAGACAACGATCGTCCGCGAGCCCGCCCCGAGCGCCACGACGGCCGACCTGACCGCGACAACACGAGCCCTCAAGGCCATCATCCTGGGACAGGACCAATACACGCCCAGCACCCCCGGAATCATCACCACCGGCGACCCGAAGCCCGTGCAATGGCTCCTGACGGCCACACGCCTCTCCTAACGTCGTCCGGGTGTCTCTGTGCTGCGCTTGACAGGCGCCCTACTGCGGCTGAACGCCCTCCCGCCGAGGTCTTCCCGTTCGTCGGCCGCAGCCACTCAACCAACCTGCCCGGTCAGTACAGCTAGCGGTGGATCCGGTTGACGGAGTACACGGTGTCGGGCGTCGGCGGCGTGCTGAACCGCGCGTTCGGCAGGTACAGGCTGCCCTTGAACGCGGCGACGGTGGTCGGCACGTCGAACGCGGGGCTGGTCAGCACCTTCAGCGGGCTGCCCTTGGTGCCGTTCGCGTTGAGCCGGAAGACGGCCACCTGGTTGAGCGAATTTCGCACGACGTAGAGCCGGCGGCCCTGGACGAGCAGGCCGTCGCCACTGGTCAGCGTGGCGCCGCCCAGGTCGACGCGGGTCGCCCGCCCGGTGGCCGGGTTCACCCGGAACAGCGCCCCGGTGGTGCTGTTGACCACCAGCAGCGCGCGGCGGTTCGGCGTCAGGGCGATGCCGTTGGCGTTGAACCCGTCGACCTGTTCCCAGGCCCCGCGCAGCGGAATCGTGGTGACCACGCCGGTCCGGCGGGACAGCCGGTACAACTCGGCCCGGGACGAGTTCGTGAACCAGGCGGCCGCCTTGGTCAGCACCACGTCGTTGATGAAGCTCGGCTCGGTGCTGAGGGTGTAGGTCCTGGTGGTGCCCGACTTCAGGTCGATGACCCGGGCCTGGCCGCTCGGGCCGCCGGCGACGTAGAGCGTGCGGCCGTCCGCCGAGACCTTCAGGCCCACCGACGGCGTGCCGGGGCCCTTGACCACGACCTTGCCCTTGCCGGTCCGCAGGTCGGCGGCGTAGATGTCGCCGTTGGCCAGCGAGCCGAGGTAGGCGATCGGGCGTTTGCCGATCGTGATGCCCTCGGGTCGGAACCCGTTGGGCAGGGCGATGCTGTCGGGATAGCGGCTGTGCTTCTTGGCCTCCGCGGGAGCAACGAGGCCGAGGCTCAACACCCCCACCAGGACGGCGATGGTGAACAGGCGGGTGCGGGATAGGAAGGTCTTCATCGAGCTGTCCTCTGCCGGCGTCGGCCGGAACGCGGCACCGATCCGGCCCTCTTGCCCACTGACTGTACGTACCTGGAGCCCGGACCGCCAGGGTTGTTGAAAACCAAACGGAGTTATCCACAGATTTCCTGAGACTCTCCGGGATCGTCAGAATGCGCGCTTACTCTCAACGCACGCAGTAGCCCACCATGAGGTACCCCGACGATGACCGATCCGAGCACATCCCCGGCCACCGCCACCATCAGGCCACGACGCAATCTGCGCTGGATCCTGGTCGGGGTGCTGGCCATCTGCCTCGGCGGGCTGGGGTCGGCGGTGTTGTATTCCAGCGTCGCGAACGCGACCTCCGTGCTCAAGGTCAACCGGACGATCTACCGGGGAGAGGTGATCGGACCGGCCGATCTGGGGCCGGTCAGTCTGGGCACGCACCTCGGCGTCGAGACGGTCCCCGCCGAGCGGGCGGCCGAGCTGATCGGCAGGACCGCGCTGCTCGATCTGCCCGGCGGCTCCCTGGTCACTCCGGGATCCGTGGGCGAACCGGAACTCCGGCCCGGCTTCTCCCGCCTCGGGTTGAAGCTGAATCCCGGCCAGGTGCCGGTCTCGGCGCTGCCGACGGGGACGCCGGTGGCGTTGGTGCCGATCACCGCGACCAACGACGGCAACGCCGCCGGTGCCACCTATCGTGCGACGGTCGCCGTCGCGCCGGCGCAGCTGCCCGATGGCAGCACGTCGCTCGAGGTCGTGGTCGCCGATGCCGTCAGCGACCCGGTGGCCCGGCTGGCGGCCGCCGGACGGCTCGTCGTGGTCAAGCGGGCCCGCTGATGGCAGTCGTGGTCCTCGCCTCCGCCGGGCACGCGCCCGGCGTCACGACCACCGCGCTCGGGCTGGCGCTGGCCTGGCCGCGTCCGGTGCTGCTGGTCGACGCCGACCGGACGCCGACGCAAGCCGTCCTGGCCGGCTACCTGCGCGGTGAACACCCTGGTCAGCACGGCCTGGGGCGGCTGCTCCAGGCGCTCCGCGAGCGACGCGACGTGGAACAGGTGCTCGACCGGGAGACCATCGAGCTGCCGCCCCTGCTGGGCACCGCCGAGCCGGCCAGGTTCCTGCCGGGATTCCCGCACCCGGGTGTCGTCGGCCTGTTCGCGTCCGCCTGGCCGGAGCTGATGGCCGCCCTGGCCGCCCGGGACGGCGACGTCCTGATCGACGCCGGCCGGATCGGCGCGGACGGGTTGCCCACCGCGGTCACCCAGCAGGCCGATCTGGTGTTGGTCGTCACCCGGACGTCGCTGGTCGCCCTGGCCGGGCTCCGGCTCTATCTGTCCGGCCTGGCCGAGGCGTCCGCCGAGACCGCGCTGGTGCTGATCGGCAGCGGCATGCCCTACGGCCGCGGCGAGGTGCAGGACCAGTTCGCCACCACCATCGCGGCCGAGGTGCCGCACGTGCCCGCCCACGCCGCCGTGCTCAGCGACGGTGCGCCGCCGCCGCGGCGGTTCGTCGACTCCGCGTACTTCCGTGGCCTGCGGATGGCGGCGGAGTCGATCTCCGGACGCCTCGACGCGACCCGCGAGCTGATCGGGGCCTGCCGATGAAGCTGACCACGGTTCCGCTGCTGCAGGAGCTTCCGTTCGAGGCCGCCGTCACCGCCGATCGGGTGCCCCGGCGCCGGCCCCGCACCGGTCGTCCCCGCCCGAAGGACGCGCCCGGCACGGACGGCACGGAGCTCGGCGCGGTGGCGTCCGACGACGGTCTCGTCACCGACTGGAGCCTGGTCGTGGTGCTACGCCGCAAGGCGTCCGAACTGATCGCGCGGGCGCTGGCCGAGCACGCCGACGCCAACGGCGTCGCCATGCCCGATGTCGATCGCCGCCTCCTCGGCCGCTCGATCGTCCGGCAGGTGGTCCGCGACCATGCCGAGGACCTGTCCAGCAACGGACAGGCGTTGTGGCCGATGGCGCTCGAACACGCCTACGCGGAGGGCGTCGAGAATGCGATCTTCGGCTACGGGCGGCTGCAGCCGCTGTTCGAGATAGCCGACGCCGAGAACATCGAGATCCACGGGCACGACTCGGTGATGGTCCAGTTCGGCGACGGACGCCGCGAACCCCGTCCGCCCGTCGCCGATTCCGACCAGGAACTGGTCGAGGCGATCCGCTTCCTGGGTGAGTCGGTGTCGCCCGCCCGGCCGTTCGACGACGCCCACCCGACCATGACGTTGGCGCTCGGCGATCGGTTCCGGCTGCACGCCATCGGCTTCGGGCTGTCCTACCGGCCGTCGATCACGATCCGCCAGCACATCCTCACCGATGTCTCGCTGCAGGACCTGGTGGCGACCGGGATGCTGCCGGCCGAGGTCGGACGTTTCCTGCACTCCGCGGTGATGGCCCGGAAGTCGATCGTCATCTCCGGCGACCAGGGTGCTGGCAAGACGACCCTGCTCCGGGCGCTGATCGAGGCGATTCCCGGCAACGAGCGGTTCGGCACGCTGGAGACCGACTACGAGCTGCTCACCCACCTGCGTCCGAACCGGCGCAACATGCTCGCGCTGCAGGCGAAGGTGGGCCTGGGCGAGCATCAGGGCGGCCGCCGGCTGGGGGAGTACACGGTGGCCGACCTGATCCCGGAGGCACTGCGGCAGAACCTGTCCCGCCTGGTCGTCGGTGAGGTGCGCGGCACCGAGGCCGGCGCCATGTTCGAGGCGATGCAGGCGGGCGCCGGCACCCTGTCGACGACGCACTCGCATTCGGCCGCCTCCACCATGGACCGGCTGGCCTCCCGGGTCGCCCAGGGCGGCGTGCTGAGCGTCGAGGAGGCCTTCCGTCAGATCGCACACCACATCCACCTGCTCGTCTACGTGCGGCTGGTCGACGACACCTGGCGCGGCGGGCGCCGGACGCGGCTGGTCGCCGAGATCCGGCAGCTGACCGGCGCGATCGAGGCCGGCCGGCCGGTGACCCACCTGGTCTACGCGGCGCCGACCGCCACCTCTGCGGCCGTGTTCCATCCCGAACCCGCCTTCGCCGCGGAGCTGGCCGAGTTCGACGAGGCCTGGGACCGGCCATGACCGGCGTGCTGGCCAGCCTGCTGGGTGCCCTGTCGGTGGGCGGCGTTGTGTTGGTGGTCGCCGGCCTTCGGCGGCGGCCGGTGCGCCCCGGTCGGCGCCGGGTGGGTCGGCCGGCGGCAGCCTTCCGGATTCGGGCGCTGGCCCGGGCACACGGCCTGCAGCTGGCGATCGGCATGGTCGCCGGCGTCGGGTTCGCGGCGGTGACCGGCATGAGCGTGATGGTCGTGGTGGTCCCGATCGCCGTGGTCGGCCTGCCGCTGCTGCTCAGCGCCCCGGCGAACCGCGACATCGAGATGCTGGAGGCGCTGGACCGCTGGGTGCGCGGACTGGCCGCGACGCTGCCGACCGGCCGTTCGATCACGGACGCCGTGCGGGTGTCGGTGCGGAACGCGCCGGCGACGCTGACCGGTCCGCTGGCGCTGCTGGTGGCTCGTCTCGACGAGCGTTGGACGGCCCCGGAGGCGCTGCGGGCGATGGCCGACGAGTTGGACTCACCGGACGCGGACGCCGTGCTGGCGGCGCTCGCACTGGCGGCCGAGAGGGGCGGCACCGGCGCCACCGCCACCCTGCACGCGCTGGCCGACTCCATCCAGGACAGGCTCAAGGCGCAGCGGGAGATCGAGACCGAACGGGCCAAGCCGCGGATCGTCGTCCGCCAGGTGACGGTCGTCACCGTCACCGTGCTCGCCCTGGCCCTCGTGTTCGGGCGGGAGTTCTTCGCTCCCTACGGGACACCGACGGGGCAGGTCATCCTGCTGTCACTGCTCGCGCTCTACGTCGCCTCGCTGCTGATGCTGCGGCGGATGACCAACCCGCGACGCCGCGACCGGATCCTGCGGAGCCTGCGATGAGCGGGCTGTGGGTGGCGATCGCCTCCGGCGTCCTGCTGGCGGCCGGGCTGTGGGCACTGGCCGGCTACTTCGTTCCGGCCCATCCCCGGCTGACCGACGCCCTGCGCGTCCTGGACGGACGGATCGGGACCGAGCCGGCCGCCCCGACCGCCGGGGCCGACCGGCTCGGGGCCTGGCTGCGACGACGGCTGCCCGGCGCGCTCGACGACCGGGTCGCCCGGCAGTTGCAGCTGCGGGGCATCGGCCCGAACCGGTTCTACACCTACAAGGCGCTCGCCGCCCTGGCCGGGCTGGCGATCCCCGGCCTGGCCGGCGTCGGCCTGCTGGTGGTCAGCGGGATCTCCATCACCGTCCCGCTGATCGTCGCCCTGGTGCTGGGGCTCGTCGGGTTCTTCGTCCCCGACATCGTGATCGGACGCGGGGCCGCCACGACGACCTCCGATGCGACCGAGGCGCTGCTGACCTTCATGGACCTGGTCACGCTCGAAAGGCTGGCCAACTCGAGCGCCACCCAGTCGTTGCATGCGGCGGCCGCCGTCTCCGATCAGGCGGTGTTCGTGGCCATCCGGGACTCGCTGCAGCGCTCCCGGCTCGAGCAGCGCGCGCCGTTCACCGAGCTGAAGCGGCTGGGCAGCGAACTCGAACTGCCCGCGCTGGGCGACCTCGCCGACGTGATGAAGCTCGACGACTCGGGGGCGTCGCTGTCCGGGGCGCTGCGCGCCCGGGTCAAGGAACTACGCGACGCGCATCTGACGAAGGCGAAGATCGAGGCCGCCGCCGTCTCGGAGCGGATGACCTTCCTGATGGTCATCCCCAGCCTGATCTTCGGCCTGCTGTTCCTGATCCCACCCCTGCTCCGGCTGCTGGCCAGCTGACATCGATTAGTTAAGGAGAAGTCCATGACCACCCTCGTGCACACCCTGATCGGGTTCCTGCTCAGCCCGCCGAAACGCGACGAGAAGGGGCTCTCGCAGTCCACCGAGAATGCGCTGCTGCTCGCCGGAGCGATCGCGGTGGCGACCATCATCGTCGTGGCGGTCACCAACTTCGTGACCGCGAAGGTGGCCCCGCTCAAGTGAGTGAGCGCGGGAGCTCGGAGTCCACCCAGTGGGCTCTGCTGATCCCTGCGCTGATGCTCGTCGTGCTGGGGACCGTCCAGGCCGGCGTCTGGCTGCACGGGCGCAATGTCGCGGCGCAGGCGGCGTCCGCGGCGGCCGAACACGTGGCCTGGGGCCGGGGCTCCGACGGCGAGGCCATCGCGATGGGCCGCCGGATCGCCGGAGCGGGCGGCCTGACCGGCGCCGACGTCCGGATCGAGCGGCAGGCCGGCGCCGTCCGCGTCCTGGTGACCGGACACGCCCCGCTGATCATCGACCTGGGGCTCGGAAACGTGGCCGAGCATGCGGTGATGCCGCTGGAGAGGACGGGCCCATGACCGGGACGGCGTCCGAACGGGGGGCCGCCGCCGTGGAATTCGCGGTGATCGTGCCGGCCCTGGGCCTGCTGATCGCGCTCACCATCGGGACGGCCCGGGTCTGGTACGCGCAGACCGTCGTGGAACAGATCGCCGGCACGTCGGCACGGGCGGCGTCCCTGGCGCACACGGCGTCCGACGCGCGGCTGGCGGCCGAGCGGATCGCCCGCGCGCAGGCGTCCACCACCGGCCTGAACTGCGCGAGCCTGACGGTCGACGTGGACGTCGACGGCTTCCGGGTGCCGGTGGGGCAACCCGCCCAGGTGCGGTCGCGGGTCGCCTGCAGCGTGCCGTTGGCCGATCTGATCGTGCCCGGCTGGCCGGGTCAATGGGGACTGGACGCGGAGGCCACCTCCGTCCTGGACCGCTATCGAAGGAGGGGCTGAGATGACTCGACTGCGGGCCGCGGCGGCGGCCGTGCTCTTGCTGATGATCGTTGCCGCGGTGCCGGCGGCGCTGGGGGCGTGGGGGGTTTCGCCGGCGACGCTGGGCGATCTGACCCGGCCGGACGACGGCTCGGCCCTGCTGGCCGCTCTCACCGTGGTCGGCTGGCTGGCCTGGCTGGCGTTCACCAGCTCGGTGGTCGTCGAGGCGGTCAACCTGATCGGCCGCCGCGCCGTCCCGCTCCGGATCCCGCTGCTGGGCGGACTCCAGTCGATCGCGGGCGCGCTGGTGTTCGCGGCGCTGTCGTCCGTCGTCGCGCCGGCCACCGCGATGGCCCACGGACCGACGCCGACGGCGACCGCGACGACGGGCGAGGCCGACCCGGTGCCGGCCGGGTCGGTGCCCGGCGCGGGTGAGGCCGAGCCGGACGGCTATCTCGTCCGTCCCGGTGACGATCTGTGGAGCGTCGCCGAGCAACTGCTGGGACAGGGCAACCGCTGGCGGCTGATCGCCGAGGCGAATCCCGGACTCCTGGCCAATCCGACCGTCGATCTGACCGCGGGCACCCGGTTGGTCATCCCCGACCTGCCGGACGCGGAGCCGGCCCGGGAGCGGGCCCACCGCTCGTCGGCCGCTCCGGCCAGGCCCGCGGCATCCACGGCACGGCTGGTCACCGTGCAGCGTGGCGACACCCTGAGCGGGCTCGCCCAGGAGCATCTCGGGGCGGCGGGCAGGTGGCCGCGGATCTACCGGGCCAACACCGAGCGGATCAAGGACCCCGACCTGATCGACATCGGCTGGAAGCTGGTGATCCCGGCCAACCCGGCCGCCGCGAAGCCGAAGCCGGCGCGCACCCGCCCGGTGCGCAAGCCCGTCCGGCTCCCGGACGCCTCCGGTCCGCAGACCCAGCAGCCCGCGCCCGGGCAACCGGCCGAGACACCCGAGACGACCGGCCCCGCACCGGACCGGGCCCAGGCCGCGCCGGCGTCCGACCCGAGCTGGCCGCTGATCGGGGGACTGTCGGGTGCGGCGGCGGCGATGATCCTCGCCGGGTTGAACGTCGGCCGGATCAGCCAGCTGCGGGTGCGTCCGGTGGGCCGCCGGATCAGCCATCCGCCGCTCGACGTGCGCCGCTACGAGACCGCCCTGGGCCGCCGGGAACGCCCGGAGACCACCGAGCTGCTGGAGCGGGCGTTGCGGGCGCTCGGGGCGCACGCGCACGCCACCGCTGCTCCGCTGCCGCGTCCGGGCCGGATCACCATCGACGGGCGGGCGGTCACGTTCGGGTGGCTCGACGATCCCGCCGGCGATCCTCCGGACGGCTTCCGGCGGACTCCCCAGGGCTGGCGACTGACCCGGGCGGCGGCCGAACGGCTGCCGGCCTCGTCGCATCCGGTGCCGTTCCCCGCCCTGGTGACGATCGGCCGAGACGCCGAGGACAACTGGGTCATGGTCGATCTGGAGAGCCGCTCGCCGCTGGCGCTGCAGGGCTCGCGCGCGCTGCAGCACGCCGCCGCGGCGGCGATGGCCGTCGAACTCTCCTGCTCACCCTGGGCCTCCGAGCTCAGCCTCACCGTGGTCGGCGGGGACGAGATGTTCATCCGCGCGGCCTGCCCCGAGTTGGTCAGCTTCCACACCGAACCCGAACCCGCCCTGGCAGCCCTCGAGGCACGCGTCGCGGAGCGTGATGCGGACGAGTCGGCCATCGCGCTGCTGCGGGTGGACCCCGACCGCGCCGAGGCGGGCGCCGCGCAGGTGCTGATCGTCGCCGACGAGCTCGACCCGGGGCAGCGGGCACGATTCGACGACCTGCTGCGGGACCGCGATCTCGGCATCGGGGGCGTGGTCGCCGGGTCGGCGCCGTCGGCCCTGGTCCTGTCGGGCACCGAGAGCGAGCCGCTGGGAACCCTGGAACCCGATCGGCTGCAGATCCGTCCGCAGCTGATCGCCGCGCACACCCGGGCCGCGATCGGGACGATCTTCGCGGCGACCGACGAGGCGGCCGACCAGGAGGCGCCGTGGTGGTCGGCGGCCGGCAACGTCCGGGCACTCGTGCCGCGGCGGGAACCGATCACCATCGACGAGCCGGATGTCGAGCCGGAGGCGCCGGGGCATCCCTATCTGCGGCTGATCGGGCCGATCGAACTGCTGGGGGCGGCCGCACCCGCCCCGACCCGCGCCCGACGGCAGTGCGAGGAGTACTGCGCCTGGCTGCTGCAGAACCCACGCAGCACCGCGACCCGGATGGGCGCCGAACTGGTGGTCGCCGAGACCACCCGGCGTTCCAACATGTCCCGGCTGCGCTCCTGGCTGGGGTCGGACGCCGCGGGCCGGCCGTATCTGCCCGAGGCGTACTCCGGCCGGATCGAACTGCATCCCGACGTCGAGTCGGACTGGCAGCGGGTCCAGGTGCTGACCGCGCCGGGCCTCAACCGGCTGGCGCCGGAGACCCTGGTGAAGGTGCTGGAGTTCGTCCGGGGCGCACCGCTGGCGGACGCCGCACCCGGCCAGTGGCGGTGGGCCGAGGAG
>CALMIQ010000007.1 GCA_937863965.1 uncultured Micropruina sp. | reverse complement strand
GGCCTGGTCGAGGCGGCCGCGGCGGAGGCGTCCGGCACCACCGGCGAACTGGACGCCCGCGAGAAGGCCGAACTCTCCGAGGCGCTCGGCTTCGGCACCAAGGGAGCCCGGCCGCGCAACGCCCAGGCGGCGCTGCGCGACCTGGAGGAGCAGCAGAAGGCGCGCGCCAAGCGGCTGCAGCGCGACGCCCTCGACCGGGTGCTCACCGAGCTCACCACCTACTACCGCGACGTCCTGCTGATCCAGACCGGCGTGGCGGCGGAGCTGATCAACGCCGACCTGCGCGCCGAGATCGAAACCATGGCCCGGCGCGACCCGCCGGAGGCCACCCTGCGCCGGATCGACGCGATCCTGGCCTGCCGTGAGGCGCTGGAGGGCAACGTGGCCCCGCTGCTGGCGATGGAGTCGCTGCTGGTGTCGGTCGCCACCGGGCGCTGATCGCCGACTCAATCGCGTTCCCTGCGTGTGTCGGTCGACTCCGCGGGCATCGCCGCGGGGCACGATGGAGGCCACCTTGTGTGGAGGAGGAACATGACCTACACGGTTCACGACGAGCAGACGTCGCCGTTCGCGCCCGCCGACGACGCCGACGAGTTCGGCCGGCGCCGCCCCACGCTGCCCGCGCCGCCCCAGTTCGATGAGTCCATCTACCGGCCGACCGCGGTCATCGAGTCGCCCGACGCGCCCATCACGATCGCCGACAGCCCCGAGCTCTCCGACGAGGAGCGCAAGCTGGCGGCCGAGCGTGCCGCCCGGCGCGAGGCCCGCGAGGCCGCGCTGGCCGCGCCCGACGTCCGTTCGGTGGCGAAGCCCGAGCCGATCGTCGTCACCCGGCGCACCACCGACCGCTTCCTGGGCGGCCTCGCGCTGTTCCTGCTGCGGCTGGTGGTGGCCGCGATCATGGCCGTCCGCGGCCTCGAGATCGTCACCAACCTGCCCGCCGCCGAGGCGCAGTTCGCCGCCACGATCATTCCCGAGCCGGCGATCATGGCCATGGTCACCGGCATCGCTGCCCTCGCGATCGCGGTCGCGCTGGTCTTCGGGCTGCTCACCCGCGTCGCCGGCCTCGGGGTGACGCTGATCACCGGTGGTGCGCTGGCCTTCGTGCTGTGGGGCAACTGGAGCGTGTTCATCCCGGGCCGGTCCGGCTTCATCGGCGAGTTCGAGCTGCTGCTGGCCGTGGTCGGGCTGGTCCTGCTCTGCGTCGGTGGCGGCGGCTTCAGCCTCGACCGCAGCTTCCGCAAGAGCCGCGAGAAGGACCGGCTGGCCGAGCAGGCCTGACCCCGGGGGCGCCCGCCGGCGTTGGCGCGGTTGGCTAGATTGTGCGCGTGCGCATTCCTCCTCGCTGGGCCGTCGGCGCCGCCGCACTGCTCGCGCTGGCCGGTTGCGTCCCGGACGCCGGGCCCAGCCAGCCCGCGCCCAGCCCGGCGGCCACGTCCGCCGCGCCGGCCGGTGAGGTGATCGGGGTCTCCCAGACGCCCGGTTTCCAGGTCGACCGCCCGCGGCTGCCGGCGTCCAACGCCACCCCGGACGGGTTCACCGACGCCCCCGAGGGCGAGGGCCTGAGCGGCTACCTGAAGCAGACGATCCAGTGGCGTCCGTGCAGCGACTACGACTGCGCGACCATCGTGGCCCCCCTCGACTACGCCGAACCGGGCGAGCAGGCGATCACCCTGTCGCTGGCCCGCAAGCGCGCCACCCAGACGCCGAAGCTGGGCACCCTGTTCGTGAACCCCGGCGGCCCGGGGGCGTCCGGGCGCAACCTGGTCACCTACTTCGCCTCGAAGGGGCTGGAGCAGTACGACATCGTCGGCTGGGATCCGCGGGGCACCAACGCCTCCACCCCGGTGCAGTGCTTCGGCGAGCGCGACACCGACGCCCTCAATCAGCTGGACTCATCCCCGGACGACGCCGCCGAGACCGAGGCGCTGATCGTCGGCACCTACGAGTTCGCCAAGTCGTGCTGGGAGAACAGCGGCCGGCTGCTGGAACACATCTCCACCGTCGACACCGTCCGCGACCTCGACCTGATGCGCGCCCTGGTCGGCGACCAGAAGCTCACCTACCTGGGCTACTCCTACGGCACCCAGATCGGTTCGTTCTACGCCGACCTCTTCCCGCAGCGGGTCGGACGCCTGGTGCTGGACGCCGCCGTCGACATCACCGACGACGACTCCGTCATCCAGGCGATGGGCTTCGACCTGGCGCTGGGCAACTTCGCCGCGTGGTGCGCCCGGCAGGGTTGCGAGTTGGGCTCGACCAAGGACGAGGTGCTGAAGGCCGTCACCGACTTCCTCGAGCGGTTGGACGGCGCACCGCTGGCGGTCGAGGACCGGAAGCTCACCCAGAGCCTGGCCGCGACCGGGATCG
This sequence comes from uncultured Micropruina sp., assembly GCA_937863965.1. Classification (GTDB taxonomy): domain Bacteria; phylum Actinomycetota; class Actinomycetes; order Propionibacteriales; family Propionibacteriaceae; genus Micropruina. The sequence goes on along the minus strand of CALMIQ010000007.1, from coordinate 8,512 downwards.
CCGCCTACCTCTACGGCGGGGTCCCGGCGTGGCAGGTGCTGGCCCGCGACCTGCGGGCGGCGATCGGCGGCGACGGCACCCGGCTGCTGCGGTCGTCCGACAGCCTCAACGACCGCGACCAGGACGGCAGCTACGGCTCGCTGTTCTACTCGTTCCCGGCGATCGGCTGCGCCGACTCCAAGGACCTCGGCGTGGTGGAGGCGGAGCAACGCTGGGCGGAGGACCAGAAGAAGGCGCCGATCTACGGCAGGTACTTCGGTCCCAGCTACACCTGTGCGCTCTGGCCGGTGCGCAGCGCGCCGCAGTTCAAGCCGACCGGTTCGGGGGCGGCGCCGATCCTGGTGGTGGGCGCGACCGGCGACCCGGCCACGCCGTACCAGAACGCGGTGACGATGGCGAAGCAACTCGAATCGGGCGTGCTTCTCACCTACGAGGGCGAGGGGCACGGCTCCTTCGGTGGCAAGTCGAGCTGCGTCGACCGCGCCGTGATCGCCTACCTGACCGCCGGGACGGTCCCCGCCGACGGCACCCGTTGCCAGTGACGGCGGGTGGCCGAATCGCCTCCGGGAGGGTCGCTGTCCTATAGTTGGCGGTCGGTGCGTCCGGCGCGCCGCCTTAGCTCAGTCGGCAGAGCGTCTCACTCGTAATGAGAAGGTCTGGGGTTCGATTCCCCAAGGCGGCTCCATCGTGGGTGGCAACACTGCCACCTGGTTCGATCCCGGCGTCACGTCATACCCTGCGGCCGTGAACCGGGGGTCAGCGCACGCCCGTGGCGGTGTTCTGCCGCGCCGCCGGGAAGGGTGCACCGCTCCGGTGAGGCGGAGCGTCCGCTCAGGCGATGAACGGATCGGTGATCTCGCGGAGCTCGATGAGGGCGTCCCGCAGCTGCCGGGTGCGCACTGGTCCGAGGCGGCCGCGCCACTCCTCCTCGACCTCGCGGACCACCGGCAGGCTGATGGTGACGAGTTCGCGACCGAGGTCGGTGACCACCACCAGCTTCGCGCGGGCGTCCGCGGGGTCGGGTATCCGGCGGACGTACCCGGACTGCTCCAGCTGATCGACGATGGAGCCCACCGTCTGCTTGCTCAGCTGAGCGGCTCGCGCCAGCGTGCTCAGCCGCGAGCCGGCGGGATCGATCCGCTGGAAGACGCGGGCCTGGCTCAGGGGCAGGTCGTGGCCGTGCTCCCTCAGTGCGTCCAGCACCTTGGACTCGAGGTGGCGATAGGGAATGAACAGCAACAGCCCGAGGTTGAGCGGCGTCTCGGCGGAAGGCACGGCCACAGTCTTCCATAGGTCCGAAAATCGGACTAAAATTATCCGAAAATCGGACTAGTTGAGGAGTCGAGATGACCGACGACGGCTACTGGTCGGAGGTGACTGAGCTCAGGTTGCGGATCGCCGATCTGCTCGCTGACCTGAGCCCGATGGAGTGGGACGCCGACTCGTTGTGCGCCGGCTGGCGGATCCGCGACGTCGCTGGTCACCTGTCCATCGTGCCGACCATCACGACCTGGCAGCTGATGGCGGCCGCGCCGCGGGGCGGGTTCGACATGAACCGGATCAACACGCTCGTCGCGGTGCGCCACGGTTCCCGTCCGACCGCGGAGATCGTGCAGGCGATCCGAGCCCACGCCACAGCGCGCCGGACGGCGCGCGTGCTCGACGTGCGGAACTCGCTCTTCGACCTGATCGTGCACAGCCAGGACATCGCGCTCCCGCTGGGCCGCGACTTCGGCGTCCGGCCTGCCGTGACCCGCCGGGGGCTGGAGCGGGTCTGGTCGATGGGCTTCCCGTTCAAGGCGTCGCAGCGGCTGGCCGGGCTCACCCTGGCCGCGAACGACACCGACTGGCGGGTCGGCGACGGACCACCGGTGGAGGGGCCGGCCCTACCGCTGCTCCTGCTGCTCACCGGACGCACCGCGGCGGCGCGACCTCACCTCACCGGCGGCGGGGTGGAGCTGCTGCCGCGTTGACCCGCCCGCGTCAGTCCGATTCGGTGAGGGTGAGTTCCTCGGTGATCAGGTCGGTGGGGAACACGTGCGCCGGGTAGCTGACCGGGCGCGCGGGCACGCCGGCGACCGTGGTGAACGGGGCGACGTCCTCGAGCACGACCGAGCCGGCGCCGATCTTGGCGCCCTCGCCGACCTCGATGTTGCCGAGCACCTTGGCGCCGGCGCCGATCATCACGCCGCGACGGATCTTCGGATGCCGGTCGCCGCCCACCTTGCCGGTGCCGCCCAGGGTCACCTCGTGCAGCATCGAGAAGTCGTCCTCGACGACCGCCGTCTCGCCGATCACGATCGAGGTGGCGTGGTCGAACAGGATGCCCTTGCCGATCCGGGCGCCCGGATGGATGTCGACGGCGAACACCTCGGAGATGCGGCTCTGCAGGTACAGCGCCAACGGCTCGCGTCCGTTCAGCCAGTAGTAGTGCGCGACCCGGTAGGACTGCAGGGCGTGGAAGCCCTTGAAGTAGAGCAGCGGGATCGAGTAGCCGCGGCACGCCGGATCGCGGCTGAGGACGGCACGCAGATCTTCGCGGAACGCCAACCCGATCGTCGGGTCCTTGGCGAACGCCTCGTCGATCAGCGACCGGAGGGTCAGCGAGGTGATGGTCGGGCTGCCGAGCTTGGAGGCCAGCATGTAGCTGAGGGTGTCCTCGAGCTTGTCATGGGCGAGGACGACGGTGTGCAGATAGCTGGCCAGGGCGGGTTCGCTCTCAGCGGCGGCGGTGGCCTCGGAGCGGATGCGGCGCCAGATCTCGTCGTGCGGCATGGCGTGCCTTTCGATGTGCGAGAGAGATGTTGCGGGTCGGGGTGGGTGGCGGGCGAGAAGAAGTGAAGATCTCAGCCGAGGCGACAGCAACACATGCACATCAGCGCGCGGACGTCGCGCGCAGTGATCATCGTCACGTTCGTGTGCATGGCGGCCAATCTAGCAGTCGGATCCGGTGCTGCCGAGCCCTTGGGGGACTCTGCGTCCTGCTCAACGCCGTGCACCGGCTGGGTATTTCTGCCACCCATGTCATCCCGGGCGGGCCCCGCTCAATCGGTGATGTGGTCCGGTCCCTCCAGGTAGACCCTGCCGCGTCGCGCGGACGCCTGGGCGAGCCAGGCGTCCTCGATCACCTCGGCCAACTCTGCCCGGGTCAGTTCGTGCAGGCGGCTCAGCCGGAGCAGCACCGACGGATGGCCGTCGAAGTGTGGGGTGGTGAAGAACGGCGTGGACTCGTCCTGCACCAGGGCCTCCTTGGCGCCGAAGTCGGCCACCCAGAAGACCACCACGTCGGCGTAGCGCTCGCCGGTGACGGGATCGACGGCGTCCGGGCGCGGCGTCCGGAAGAACACGAACGACTTGCCGCCGACCTGATAGACCGGCGTCGACGACTCCGGGTCGTAGACCGTCACGTGCGGCAGTGCGGACGCCAGCGCATGGATGTCCGCCACCCGCGCACGGGCCCTGCTCCTCGTCATCGCACACCCCTCATCGGACGCCCGCCCCCACCGGATCCCGCTCGGCCAACGCCGCCAGGGCCGCCTTGACCCGGTCGGCCCCGCCGGCGACGAAGACGTATTCGGTGTTGCGGGTGTGCGACACCTGCCCCACCTTCTCGCCGACGCGGTTGTAGATCCCGATCCGCGAGCCGATGTAGCGCCGCGAATCGAAGGCCAGCAGTTCGACCGACTCGTGGCCGGCGTCCCGCAGCCAGCCGATGATCCGGTCGGGCGTGACCCAGGCCTCGTCGTTGTACGAGACCATCACCACCTCGGCCCGCGCCTGGGTGATCACGGCGGCGAGCGCGCTCGGCATGGTGCGGCGCGAGTTGAAGGCGCTGCCGCGCCGCTCCGAGCGGGCGTCCTCCCGTTTGCAGGCAACCCCGTAGTGGGGCGGGGAATCCCAGCGGACCAGCGTCTCCCAGATGTGGTAGTAGTTGAAATACCGGTGCTGGTTGTAGGGCGGGTCCAGGTAGATCAGGTCGGCCGCGGGCAGCGACCGAACCACCTCGAGGGCATCCCCGCGCACCGCGGTCCCGGTGCCCGGCAGCAGCGCGGGAGCCCGCAGCCGCAGTTCGTTGGACGCCCGCGGCGCCCAGTCCTTCAGGTAGGCCATGTGCTGACCGGTGGTGGAATCCACCCGGTCGGCCGCCTCCATCAGCGCGGTCAGCAGCACCGGGTAGAGCCGGTGCCCGGCCAGCTCCACCAACCGTTCGCGGATCGCGTCGATCCGCTGCCCGTTGTGGGGCTGGAAGAACCGGGCCCGCTCGCAGAACGTCTCGGTCACATAGCCACGCACCCCCGGCAGGGCGTTCAGCTCGGCCAGCAGGGCATCCAGTTCGGCGGCGTCCACGGCGCCGGAGTCGGTGGCGACGTAACAGCGGGCCAGCACTTCGCTGTAGCTGGCCAGGTCGGCGGCGGTGACCAGCAGGCCGCGGCGCTTGAACTCCTGGGCGACCCGGGTGGTGCCGGTGAACAGATCGACCGCCGTCCGGGCGCCCGAGCCCTCGGCGAGCGTCCCAAGGACGCCGGCCAGGGCGCGCTTGGAGCCCAGGTACTTGATCACAGCCGAACCCTAACCCTCTTGCATCCGATCAAACTGAACCGTACGGTTTGATTCGTGGAGGTGCTGAGCCCCCGGGCCCGGGCCAAGCGGCGGCAGATCACGGACGCCGCCCGCTCGCTGTTCCTCAGCCAGGGCTTCGCCCGCACGTCGATGGACGCCATCACCGCCGAGGCCGGGGTCAGCAAGCAGACCCTGTACGCGTACTTCCCGAGCAAGACCGACCTGCTGCTGGCGATCCTCTCCGAGGCACTGCAGGCGCTCGGCGCGCCCCGCGGCGTCCATGCCCCGCGGACCCGCGACGAACTCCGCGCCGCCCTGATCGGCTTCGGCGAGCGGCTGTTCGACACCATGCTGCGCGAGGACTCGATCGCCATGTTGCGGCTGCTGCTGGGCGAGGCGGTGCACGTCCCCGAGTTGCGCCGTCCGTTCGTCGAAGCGCTGCCCTACCAGCTGCTCGGCCGCGCCACCGCCATCCTGGCCGCGGCCGCGGACAACGGCGTGATCGAACTGGACCATCCCGACGTCAGCGTCCGGATGCTGGTGGGGCCGCTGATGAGCTATGTCGTCTTCGGCGGGCTGATGACCAACGACGCCCCGGAACACCCCGGCGCCGAGGCGATCGAGTGGCTGGTGGACGCCTACCTGCGCACCCTCACCTTTCCGGAGCCCCAGCCATGAGAGCACCGGCCATGAGGCGCGCGACGAGGGGCGCCACCGCACTACTGGCCGTCGGCCTGACGGCCTCGCTCACGCTCACCGCCTGCCAGCGCCCCGCCGACACGATCGAGGCCACCGGACGCGTCCTCGCGGACACCCTCACCGTGCAGGCCCCGACGCTGAACGTCCCCGGCTTCAGCCTCGGCTTTGCGCGCGTTTCCGCGATCGAGGTCCGGCTGGGCGACGAGGTGAAGGCCGGCGACGTGTTAGCCCGCTTCGACGACGCCGTCCTGGCCGCGAAGGTCACCATCGCCAAGCGGGACGCCGCCGTCGCCAAGGCGCAGGTCGCGGTCATCGACGCCGCGATCGACACCACCCACGATAAGGAGCGCGACCTGCGCGACAAGCGCCGCGAGGTCACCGACGGTATCGCCAAGGCCACCAAGGCGCGCAAGGGGCTTGTGAACAAGCTGGCCGAGGTGCGCGAGGCGTCCGGCAAGCTACCGAAGCAGCTGGCCACAGTCGAGAGGAACCTCCGTGAACTGAAGCCCAAGCTGGCCGAGGTCGAGAAGGGCCTGAGCGAACTGAAGCCCAAGCTGGCCGAGGTCGAAAAGCAGCTGGCCGAGGTGACGAAGGCGCTCGACGAGCTGCCGCCGAACGCCCCGCCCGCGGTTCGCGAGGAACTGGAGCGGGCGAAGGCGCAGCTCACCGCGGCCAAGGCGCAACTGACGGCCGGCATCAAGCAGCTCACCGCGGCCAGGACCCAGCTGAAGGCCGGCATCAAGCAACTCACCACCGCCCGCGGCAAGCTGACGGCCGGAATCAAGCAGCTGCGGAAGGGCGAGAAGCAGCTGAAAAAGGGCCTCGCCACCATCGACAGCAACGTCCGCAAGGCGCGCGACGGCCTGACGAAGATCGACAAGGGCCTGAACGAGATCACCGACGCCCGCGCAGTCCTGAAGCGCGCCCGCAAGCTGGCCGTCATCGCCGCCAACGACACCACCGGTGTGGACGCCGCGAACGTGGCGAAGAAGCAGACCGTCGTCCGGGCGCCCGCGGACGGCGTCGTCACCACCGTCGCCCAGACCGGGGCCGTCCTCGCCCCCGGCGCGACGGTCGCGACGATCGGGCGTCCGGCCACGGTGGTGACGACCTGGCTGGCGCCCGAACAGGTGGCGAAGGTCTGCGTCGACGGCGCGGTAACGGTGACGCTCGACTCCGTAGCCGCGGCGGCTTCCGGACGGGTCAGCCGGATCCTGCCGGCGGCGAGCTACCCGCCCAGCTACCACGCCACCGATCAGGTCCACCTGACCCGGGCTGTCCCCGTGGAGATCACGGTCGCCACGGGCCTGCCACCCGGCGCCCCCGCCGACATCCAGCTCACGCCCTGCCGAACCACGAGGTGACCGACATGACCAAGCACAAGCGCCCGCCGATCCCGGTGATCATCGTCGTCGTGCTGCTGCTCGCCGGGCTCGGCGGCTGGTGGTGGTGGTGGAGCAGCAGCCACTCCGCGGCCGAGGCGACCCCGGCGCTCAGCGGCCAGGTGGAGACCACCGAGATCGCCGTCGCTCCGGCGATGGCCGGCCGGATCACCTCGGTGAAGGTTGCCGAGGGCGACCGGGTGACCACGGGCCAGGTGCTCGTCCAGTTGGACACCGCGGCCCTGAAACTGCAGGTCGGCCAGGCCAAACAGGGTGTCACCGCGGCCAAGGCGGCCGTCACCAACGCCAAGAACGACGACGACGCCACCAAGGCCGACGTGAAGGCCGCGCAGGCCAGGCAGGCCCAGGCCGAGGCCGCCGTGAAGCTGGCCGAGGTGCAGCTCGGCTACGCCACCGTCAAGGCGCCGCGCGACGGCACCGTGGTCAACGTGGTCGGCAACGCGGGCGCCAACGCCGCCCCCGGACGCACCCTGCTCACCATGACCGACCCCGGCGACCTGTTCGTCCGCGTCTTCGTTCCCGAACCCCGGATCGGCCAGGTCAGGGTCGGCCAGCAGGTGGGGGTGACCACCAACTCCAGCACCGAGACCTTCGCCGGCACGGTCTCCTTCGTCTCGGACGCGGCCGAGTTCACCCCGAACAACATCGACACCGCCGAACAGCGCACCAAGCTGGTGTTCGCCGTCCGGATCCGGATCGACGACCCGTCGGGCACCCTCAAGGCCGGCATGCCGGTGGACGCGCGGCTGTCATGATCGAGGCGTCCGGCCTGACCCGCCGGTTCGGCGACATCGTGGCCGTCGACGGCGTCGACCTGAACGTCCCCGCCGGGGCGGTGCTCGGCCTGCTCGGCCCGGACGGCGCCGGCAAGTCGACGCTGATCCGGATGCTCGCCACCGTGCTCCGTCCGGACGCCGGGGATGCCGCCGTCGACGGCTTCTCGGTCACCAGGCAGTCCGGCAAGGTCACCCCGCGGATCGGCTACATGTCGCAGAAGTTTGCGCTGTACCCCGACCTGAGCGTCGCCGAGAACATCGAGTTCTTCGCCCGGCTGCGCGGCGTCCCGCCTGGTGAACGCAAGGAACGGTCGTTGGAGCTGCTGACCGGCATGGGTCTGGCCGACTTCCTCGACCGGCAGGCCGGACGCCTCTCCGGCGGCATGAAGCAGAAGCTGTTCCTGGCCGTCACGCTGATGCATCGCCCCGAGGTGCTGCTGCTCGACGAGCCGACCACCGGCGTCGACCCGGTCTCCCGGCGCGAGTTCTGGCGCATCCTGGCCGGCCTGCACCGGGCCGGCACCACCGTCCTGGTCGCCACCCCCTACATGGACGAGGCCGAACGCTGCACCGACGTGATCTTCCTGGACGGCGGCCGGGTGCGGCACCGCGGCACCCCGTCCGAGATCAAAGCGCTGGTGCCCGGACGCCTGTTCGAGTTCCGGACGGCGCGGCCGCGGGAGGCGCTGGCGGTCGCCGAGACCGTGCCGGGGGTGCTCGCCGCCCACCTGTACGGCGACGTCGTCCGGCTGCTCTTCGAGACCGGGGACGTCGCCGAGGTCGAGGCCCGGCTGGCGAACGCCGGGCTGCCCGGCGTCGTCCGGCCGACGGCGGTCGACATGGAGACCGCGTTCGCGGTGTTGGCCGAGCTGAACCGTGAACGGGTGCCGGAATGAACGCGTTCAACCGGATCGCCGCCCTGATCGCCAAGGAGTTCCGGCACCTCGGCCGGGACCGTCGCACGCTGGCGGTCGTGCTGGCACTGCCGGTGCTGCAGATGATCCTGTTCGCCTACGCGATCAGCTTCGACGTCAAGAACGTCTCCACGGTGGTCATCGACACCGACCGGACGCC
>CALMIQ010000006.1 GCA_937863965.1 uncultured Micropruina sp. | reverse complement strand
AGCCACCAGTTCTGCAGGTACAGCGCGCTGGCGATCGCCTGCTGCTGGATGTCCGGCCAGACCGCGATCGGCATCAGCCACTGCGCGGTGGCCACCACCGCCAGGATGGTCAGGGTGGCCAGCGGCACGATCCGGGCGAAGGTCCGCGTCCAGTAGCCGACGAGCGCCAGCGGACGCCCGTCGTCCAGTTTGCGGGCGAACGAGGAGGTCAGGAAGAAGGCCGACAGCACCAGGAAGATGTCGACGCCGCCGGAGACGCGGTCCAGCCAGACGTGGTAGACGACGACCAGCAGGACTGCGACGAATCGCAGCCCCTGGATGTCGGCTCTGACCACGCGGGTCCGGGCAACGCTGGGCATCGGTCGGCCAGTGTAGACGGGTCAGCTGTCCGTGCCGGGCGTTGTGTCGCAACGGATCCGGCTGGGATCGGACGGCGTCGACGGCTCGGGCGCCGCGGGCCGGCCACAGCGAGCAGGATCGGGCACCGTCTGCGGTACCCGATCCCGCTCACCGTTCTTGCCTGTGGTTGGGCGCGGGATTCAGTGTCGCGGCAGCACGGTCAGCACCCGCTCGACGTGGTCGCGGAACTCGGCCATGAAGTTCGACAGGAAGTCCCGGGTGTGCGAGTTGGCGACCGTTCCGTCCGCGTTGTAGTCGTCGGCGCGGAAGCTGACGTAGGCCTCCGGCGAGGTCAGCTGCCGGGTGTTCAGGAAGCTGAGCACGGCCCGCAGGCTGTGCTGCGCGAGCGCTGTGCCGAGCTGGCCCGGCGAGGTGCCGATGACGGCGACCGGCATGTTCACGAACGAGTTGTGGCCCCAGGGGCGCGACGCCCAGTCGATGGCGTTCTTGAGGGCGCCGGGGATCGAGCGGTTGTATTCGGGGGTGACGAACAGCACGGCGTGCGCCGACGCCAGCGACTCCTTGAGCGCCACCGCCTCGGGCGGGTAGTCGCCGTCCAGATCGCGGTTGTAGAGCGGCAGGTCACCGATGCCGATCTCGAAGAATTCGAGGTCCGCGGGGGCGACCGAGATGAGCGCCTGGGACAGGATGCGGTTGACCGAGGACGCCGACAGACTGCCGACGATGTAAGCGATGCGGTAGGTCATGAGGGTCTGCTCCTTCCGGGCCGCGGAGGTGTGGCCAAGTGCACGATAGGCCGGGTACCGGCGCGGCGACAGGTGCGGTCCGCGGATGCGCTGGGGGTAGGGTCGGCGCATGACGAGCCGCGAACCGAGCGAGGTGGACGCCCTCGCCGATGCCTACACCCTGGCCGCCGCCGAACTCGATCCGGTGTTCGCCACCGAGATCGGCCTGCTGGGCTACGACGGCCGGATGAGCGAGGCCGATCCGGACTTCCACGACGCCCGCGATGCCCTGGTTCGCGACACCCTGGCCAAGCTGGAGACGGTCACGCCACGCGACGCGGTCGACCGGGTGACCGTCGCTGCCATGCGGGAACGGCTCGGGCTGGAGCACGAGTTGCACGAGGCCGGCGAGCACTTCCGCGACCTGAACAACATCGCCTCCCCGTTGCAGGGCTTCCGCGACGTGTTCGACGTGATGCCCACCGACACCGAGGAGCACTGGGCGAACATCGCCTCCCGGCTGGCCGGCGTCCCGCGAGCGGTGGACGGCTATCTGGCCTGCCTGCGCGAGGGCGTCCGGAGTGGGTCCGTTGCGTCCGCGTTGCAGGTACGCGAGGGCATCAAGCAGGCCGCGGAACTGGCCGATCCGGCGAACTCGTTCTTCACCACGTTCCATCGGGAATCGGGGCAGCCCGCGTCGCTGAGCGGCGAGTTGGAGCGTGCCGGGGTGGCCGCCGCCGCGGCCTACGGGTTGCTGGAGGAGTTCCTGCGCGATCTCGAGGGGCAGGCGCCGGACGCCGACGCGGCCGGCCGAGAGCGCTACCAGCTGTGGTCGCGGCTGTTCCTGGGCGCCGAGGTCGATCTGGACGAGACCTACGAGTGGGGCCTGGACGAATTGGCCCGGGTGTCGGCCGAGCAGGACGCCGTGATCGAGGCGATCGCGGGGCCGGGTGCGTCGATGGAGGACGCCGTCCGGAAGCTCGACGAGGACCCGGCCCGCAAGCTCGCCGGGACCGCCGCCCTGCAGGAGTGGATGCAGGCCACCGCCGACGAGGCGGTCACCGCGCTGAACGGCATCCACTTCGACATCCCGGAACCGGTGCGGCGCATCCAGTGCATGATCGCCCCCACCCAGAACGGCGGCATCTACTACACCGGGCCCTCCGACGACTTCTCCCGGCCCGGGCGGATGTGGTGGTCGGTGCCGCCCGGCGTCGAGGAGTTCAACACCTGGCGCGAGAAGACGACCGTCTACCACGAGGGCGTGCCCGGTCATCACCTGCAGATCGGCCAGGCGGTCTACAACCGCGACCAGCTCAACCTGTGGCGCCGGCTGGTCTGCTGGGTCTCCGGCCACGGCGAGGGCTGGGCGCTGTACGCCGAGCGGCTGATGGAGGAGTTCGGCTACATGGACGACCTCGGCGACGAGCTCGGCCTGCTGGACGGCCAGCGGATGCGGGCCACCCGCGTGGTGCTCGACATCGGCGTCCACCTCGGCAAGCCGGCACCGCAGCGCTGGGGCGGCGGCACCTGGGACGCCGAGAAGGCCTGGGAGCTGCT
>CALMIQ010000005.1 GCA_937863965.1 uncultured Micropruina sp. | reverse complement strand
TCGTCCACCTCGGCCATCGACCGGGTGTCGATGCCGTACAGGATCGCGGGCCGCAGCGGCTGTCCCGCGGAGTCCGCGGGCACGATGCACGGACCGATCCCGCTGACCCCCACCGCCGCGATCCGTCCGTCCGTCGCCTGCGGCACCAGTTCGGCGCACAGCGCGACGAAGTCGCTCCACCACACCGCCTCGGCGTCCATCTCGGCCCAGCCCGGCCTGGGCATCGACACGTTGTGCGTCCGCTCGGCCAGCGCGACGACCCGCCCCTCGAGGGTGGTCACCACGCCCTTGCTGCTGCCGGTACCGATATCGACCCCCAGCAAGTACCGCTGTCCGGCCATTCACCGACCTCCTGCCTCGTTGCATCGCGCGCGCCGGTCTCCGCCGCGCAACCGTGCGGCGGCCCACCGGCCAGAGTTCGAGAATCACGAGACGGTCGGCACCTGTCAACGACGGGTCACCTTCTGATACCGTCTGCCCTCAAATGAGCGCACCGCTACTGCGATCAACCAACGCCTTCAAGGGTCCCGCCGAACTCGTGCTCGCCGCCGAGATCGCCCGGCGGCACTACCTCGACGGCATGACCAAGGTCGAGATCGCCGACCAGCTGAGGGTGAGCCGCTTCCGCGTGGCGCGGCTGCTGCAGGTCGCCCGCCAGGAGGGTCTGGTCCGGATCGAGATCCAGCAGTCCGGCACCATCGACCTGGACCGGTCGATCCGGCTCCGGGAGCGGTTCGGGCTGCAGCACGCGGTGGTCGTGGACTGCGCCGAGGACGACGCCCACTCGCTGCGCGCCAACCTCGGCCGGGCCGCGGCCGACCTGCTCGCCGAGGTGGTCACCGCCGGTGACCTGATCGGGCTGGCCTGGGCGCGCTGCGTCCAGGCCATGGTGCGGCAGGCGCGCCGGATGCCGCAGGCGTCCGTCGTCCAGTTGACCGGGGTGCTGCAACGGGGGCTGGCCGGGCAGAACGACGAGGACACCTCGGTCGACCTCGTCCGCGCCCTCGCCCGCGTCTGCCGCGGCCCGGCCTACCTCTACTTCGCGCCGTTCCTGGTTCCGGACGCCGCCACCGCCGGCGCGCTGCGGCATCAGCCCGAGATCGTCCGCGCCTTCGACAAGGCGGCTTCGGCCGACGTGGCCGTGGTCGGCGTCGGGGGATGGGGGCCGGGCCTGTCCACGCTCTACCACGGCGCCACCCCGGCCGAGCGGGCCGAACTGGCCCGGGCCGGGGTCTGCGCCGAACTGGCCGGGGTCTGCCTGTCGGCCGACGGCGAGCCGCTGCGCACCTCGTTCAGCGAGCGGATGATCACCGTCGACGCGGCGCAACTCGGGGCGATCTCGCAGCGCATCGCCATCCCGTACGGCGTGGACAAGCACCCGGCGGTGCTGGCGGCGCTGCGCAGCGGCCTGGTGACCATGCTGGTGACCAACTCGTCCCTGGCGGAGGCGCTGCTCGCCCGCGACCAGCCCTCGGGTTCACCCTGAGCCCGGACGGCCGCCCGGGGCCCCGATCCCGGACGACGTCCGGGGGCCTTGATCAGCCGTTGACCTTGACCAGCGCGTTCTGGACCTCGGCCGCCGTGGCCGCCTGCTCGAGGACGGCGACCTTGCTCTCGTCGAGGAAGACCTCCGCGATCCGGCCGAGCAGTTCCAGGTGCTGCCCGCGCGCGGCCGCGATGCCGATCACGAACTTCACCGGATTGCCGTTCCACTCGAGCACGTTCGGGTAGCGGACCAGCGAGATGGCCGACGACCGGATCGTCGCCATCGCCTCGTTGGTGCCGTGCGGAATGGCGAGCAGGTTGCCCATGTAGGTGGAGACCGAGCGCTCGCGCTCGAACATCGAGTCGACGTAGCTCTGCTCGACCGCGTCGGCCGC
>CALMIQ010000004.1 GCA_937863965.1 uncultured Micropruina sp. | reverse complement strand
GCCGGGATGACCGAGTGGGTTGCCGTCCCGGCTCGGCAGGCTGGGCGACCGGATGGACGCGGTCGGGGCGCCGGCGACCGACGCATAGACTGAACCATCCCGCGCGAAGGAGTGGTGCCTCGATGTCCTCGTCCGATCTGACCCCGGCCGGTGTCCCCGGGCCGTTCGCGACGCTCGGCCTCACCTTCGACGATGTGCTGCTGCAGCCCAACGCCAGCGATGTGATCCCGTCGCAGGCCGACACCTCCACCCAGGTGTCGAAGCGGATCCGGCTGAACATCCCGCTGCTGAGCGCCGCCATGGACACGGTGACCGAATCCCGGATGGCGATCGCGATGGCCCGCGAGGGCGGCATGGGCATCCTGCACCGCAACATGCCCGCCGACGAGCAGGCAGCTCAGGTCGACCGGGTGAAGCGGTCCGAGGCCGGTATGGTCGACCAGCCGATCACCATCACCGCCGACCGCACCATCGGCGAGGTCGACGAGCTGTGCGGCACCTTCCGCATCTCGGGCGTCCCGGTCGTCGACGACGACATGAAGCTGCTGGGCATCGTCACCAACCGCGACATGCGTTTCGAGGACGACCCGCGGCGCCGGGTCTCCGACGTGATGACCCCGATGCCGCTGGTCACCGGCTGGCCGGGCATCACCAGCGAGGAGGCGCTGCGGCTGCTGGCCCGGCACAAGATCGAGAAGCTGCCGCTGGTCGACACCGACGGCACCCTGCGCGGCCTGATCACGCTCAAGGACTACGTGAAGTCCGACAAATACCCGCTGGCCTGCAAGGACGAGCAGGGACGCCTGCGCGTCGGCGCCGCGGTCGGCTTCTTCGGCGACTCCTGGCAACGGGCCATGCAGCTGGTCGAGGCCGGCGTGGACGCCATCATCGTCGACACCGCGCACGGGCACTCCTCGGGCGTGCTGCAGATGATCTCGCGGCTCAAGTCCGAGCCCGCCGCCGCCGGCGTGGACATCATCGGCGGCAACGTGGCCACCTACGCGGGGGCGTCCGCCCTGGTGGACGCCGGTGCCGACGGCGTCAAGGTCGGCGTCGGACCGGGCTCGATCTGCACCACCCGGGTGGTCGCCGGCGTCGGCGTCCCGCAGGTGACCGCGATCCACGACGTGGCCCGCGCCTGCCGCCCGGCCGGCGTCCCGGTGATCGGGGACGGCGGCCTGCAGTACTCCGGCGACATCGCCAAGGCGCTGGTGGCAGGCGCCGACACGGTGATGCTGGGCTCGTTGCTGGCCGGCTGCGAGGAGAGCCCCGGCGAGCTGGTATTCATCAACGGCAAGCAGTTCAAGTCCTACCGCGGCATGGGGTCGCTCGGTGCGATGGCCGCGCGCGGACGCCGGGCGTCCTACTCCAAGGACCGCTACTTCCAGGGCGACGTCACCTCCGACGACAAGCTGATCCCCGAGGGCATCGAGGGGCAGGTCGCCTACCGTGGGCCGCTGGCCGCGGTGGCCTACCAGCTGGTCGGGGGGCTGCGGCAGTCGATGTTCTACACCGGCGCCGCCACCATCGATCAGTTGCATCAGCGCGGCCGGTTCGTCCGGATCACCTCGGCGGGGCTGCGCGAATCGCACCCGCACGACATCCAGATGACCATCGAGGCGCCCAACTACTCGTCCCCGAACTGACCCAGTCAGTCACCCCAACACCGACCCCCCAACCGACGAGGCGAAGGAGCCCTCCCCATGATCGAGATCGGGCGATCCAAGCGCGCGCAACCGGTGTACTCGTTCGACGACATCGCGATCGTCCCGACCCGGCGCACCCGGCACATCGAGGACGTCCGGCTGAACTGGTCGATCGATGCCTTGACGTTCGACTTCCCGATCGTCGCGGCCCCGCAGGATTCGGTGATGTCGCCGGCCACCGCGGCCGCGTTCGGACGCCTCGGCGGCCTCGGCGTGCTCAACCTGGAGGGGCTGTGGACCCGTCACGAGGATCCGGAGCCGCTGCTGCAGGAGCTGGCCTCGATCGACGACCAGGTGGCCGCCACCCGCCGGATGCAGGAGCTCTACGCGGCGCCGATCCGGGGTGAGCTGATCGCCCAGCGGCTGGGCGAGATCCGCGAGGCGGGGGCTCCGGTCGCCGGGGCGTTGTCGCCGGAGAACTGCAAGGCGTTCGCGTCCGTGGTCGAGAAGGCCGGCGTCGACTTCTTCGTGATCCGGGGCACCACGGTGTCGGCCGAGCACGTCAGCAGCACCGTCGAGCCGTTGAACCTCAAGGAGTTCATCTACGCCCTCGACGTCCCGGTGATCGTGGGCGGCTGCGCCACCTACCAGGCCGCGCTGCACCTGATGCGGACCGGTGCGGCCGGCGTCCTGGTGGGCTTCGGCGGCGGCGCGACCAAGCGCACCCGCAACGTGCTCGGCGTCGAGGTGCCGATGGCGTCCGCACTGGCGGATGTCGCAGAGGCCCGCCGCGACTACCTGGACGAGTCGGGCGGCCGCTACGTGCACGTGATCGCCGACGGCGCCCTGGGCCGCTCGGGTGACATCGCCAAGGCGATCGCCTGCGGCGCGGACGCCGTGATGGTCGGCTCGCCGCTGGCCCGGGCCTGCGAGGCCCCCGGTCACGGCTACCACTGGGGCCCGGAGGCCTGGCACCCGAGCCTGCCGCGCGGCGAGCGGTCCAAGTTCGGTGCGATCGGCACCCTGGAGGAGATCCTGCACGGCCCCTCGCACACCCCGGACGGCACCATGAACCTGGTCGGCGCGCTGCGCCGTGCGTTGGCCACCTGCGGCTACACCGAGGTCAAGGAGTTCCAGCGGGTCGAGATCGTCGTCCACAGCTGAGGAACCGCTGATCGCAGGTGAAGCCCAGCCAGGTGGGTTCACTTGGCGACCGCGATGCTGGCGACCGGCCCAGAGGGGCAACGAACCGGTCGCGAAGTGGCGCTGCGCCGTCACGCGCTGCCTCAGCAACCGCCAGTAGTCCGCGCGTCGCAGTCGTTGTCTACATCCACCTCGCTGGCTGACCGCTCTTGCCTCGGCCAGCAAGGGTGCGTTGTGCGACTTGCCGTTGGGGCTCATGTGTGATCTGCCGCTGTCTGGGTGTGTGCTCTGCCGCTCCTACTGTGTGACTGCGACGCCCTGTTCGATCGCTACGCGCGCCAGAGTGCTGTCGAAGGTGGCGAGGGTGGCGCCGGTCTCGAGCGCGGCGGCGAGTACGCAGCAGTCCGGAAGCTTGAGTTTGGTGGTGGCGCGCAGGCGAGCGAGCGCGACTGGCTGCGCGTCGGGTAGCGGCAGCTGCTCGACGCCCATCGTGGCGATGTGCTGTCGGTAGTGACCCTCGCGACCTTCGCAGGCGGGTCTGGTCAGAACCTCCGCGAGCGTCAGTGGGTGGATCGACAGTTCCTCTTCGGTGTCGAGGATCTCCAGGGCGCGAGCGCTGTGGGCATCGCGAACGGCGAAGTGCGCGATGAGGACACTGGCATCAAGGACGATCATTCCGGCCAGTCCTTCCTCGTCGATGAGGAAAAAGAGAGTTCGCGCAGATCGCCGACGGCATCAAGGACGATCATTCCGGCCAGTCCTTCCTCAGGTCCTCAAGGTATCCCGGCGGATAGTCGATGGTGCCGCGGGTCTCCTCGAGAACTCTGCGGCGGGCTTCCCGGCGCTCGGCGCGGGCGGTCTCGACGGACTGTGCACCGGCCGTCAGCAGTCGGGTGATCAGTTCCGAGCGGGCAACGCCGGGCCACTCCTTCTGTGCGATCTCCAGCGCATGCGCCACCGGGGGGGTCTCGGTCACCTGGATTCGGGTCAGTGTCGTGGGCATGTAGCCGAGAGTACCACTGTGGATCATGGTGGTACACCCCATCTGGATCGGCATCCGCACCCTGGGCGGGGTCGGGGTGCGTAGGATGCGCCCATGACTGCAACCCACCCCGAGCTGGTCCGGCTGCGCAAGAGCATCGACAACCTCGATGCGGCGCTGGTCTGCTTGCTGGCGGAGCGGTTCAAGGTGACCCGCCGGGTGGGCGAACTGAAGGCCGAGCTGGGTCTGCCGCCGGCTGATCCGGCGCGCGAGGCGCAGCAGATCGAGCGGCTGCGGGTGCTCGCCAAGGGTGCCGAACTCGACCCGGAGTTCGCAGAGAAGTTCCTGAACTTCATCGTGTCCGAGGTGGTCCGGCATCACGCCCTGATCGCCCGGGACACCGTCTGAGCGCCGTGCCCGACGGGTTCGCGATCCGTCCCGCGACGAGTGCGGACGCCGCCGCACTGGAGGCCATCGAGGCCGCCGCGGACACCCTCTTCGACGGTGTCCTGCAGCTGCCGGTCGTCGATGATGCCGTCGGCCGGGCCGCGGCACTCGGTGCACGCGGGTTCGCGCTGGTCGCCGTCGACGACGCGGGCCGCGCCCTGGGTTTCGCGCACGTCCTGGAGTTCGACGCCCGCTTCCACCTCGAGCAGCTCAGCGTGCACCCGGACGCCCAGCGGCGGGGAATCGGGGCCGCGTTGCTGGCGGCAGCGGAGGACGGCGTCCGGGTCAGAGGAGGGTCGGTGGTGACGCTGCGGACCTTCGCGGAGGTGCCCTGGAACGCCCCCTTCTACCGCCGCCACGGCTACGCCGATGCGGAACTGCCGGTGGCCATGGCCGGCCTGCTGGAGACCGAGGAACGGCTGGGACTGCTGCGCGCCGGGTCACGCGTCACCCTGGCCAAGCAGGTCGCCGCGCACGTGACGCCGGTGCCGGCGGTGAGCGTCCTCCCGCTGCGGGACGGTACGGCCGGCCTGGAGGTCTTCGTCCAGTACCGGGCGGCGACGATGGACTTCGCCGAGGGCGCCGTGGTGTTCCCGGGTGGCCGGGTGCTGCTCGGCGAACGTCCCGTGGCCGTGCCGGCGGCGCACGCGCCGGCCTGGGCGGCGACCGGCCTGCCCGAAGCGGGCGTCCTGGCCGCCGCCGCGATCCGCGAGGTGGCGGAGGAGTGCGGCGTGAGCCTGCGGGCCGCCGACCTGGTGCCCTGGGACGACTGGGTGACCCCGCCCGGTGGCCGGCGACGCTTCGACGTCGCCTTCTTCCTGACCGCCGCCCGGCCCGGCCAGGAGTGGCGCAACACCACCACCGAGGCGGTCAGCACGAACTGGCGCCGGCCCGCCGACCTGCTGGGGGACGCCGGCCGAGGTGTCGTGCGCCTGTTGCCGCCCACCCGCACGCTGCTGACCGAGCTGGGCCCGCTCGCAGATGTCGCATCCGCGCTCGCTGCGCGGCCGCGGATCGTGCCGGTGCTGCACGACCAGGGAAGCCCGCGGTTGACGGCGAACTAGGCATCGGGATCAGGCCCCGACTGAGGTACCCGATCCCGATGCTTGTCGTAGATGATCAACGGATCCCGGGTCAAGCCGGGACGACGGGGCGACTCACCCCTGGTCATCCCGGACGCCGGGATCTCTGCCTCAGCTGGTCGTGGCGTAGCCCGCAGCTCCGTGCGCGGCCAGGGTGGCCCGGGCGAGGTCCACCGCGTCCTTGCGCAGCTCCTCGGGGCCGAGCACCCGGGCCTGGCCGCCGAACGCCAGCACGATCGCCACGGCCGCCCGGCGGGCACGGAAGGTGAGCCCCAGCACCGGCCAGCCGGCGTCGTCGCCCAGCGGGATGATCGTGGTTCCCGCGGCCAGCTGGAAGCGCGAGTAGGTGGCAAAGAAGTCGACGGCCGCGGGATCGACCGCGACCGTGACCGTGCAGGGCTCGGCACGCTCCTCGAACGCGGCCCGCTTCCGGGCCCAGACCTCCGCCAGGTCCAGCTCGGCAGGCACCCGGGCCGGCTCGTCCAGCACCGTGGCCGAGACGATCCGGGATACCCGGTAGGTCCGCTCCTTACCGCGGTGCGCGGCCAAGAGGTACCAGCGACCGGCGTTCTCGACCAGACCGTACGGATCGACGGTGCGCACACCCGCGCCCTCCGGCGTGGTGCCGGCCGAGGCGTAGCGCAGCCGGAGGCGTCGGCGACGCGTGGCCGCGTCGCGCAGCACCGGCAGCAACGGCACCTCCTCGGCCGCGGCGAACCAGCGCCGCCGGTCGACCACCACCACGGACGCCAGCGCCTCGGCCGTCTCCAGCGCGGGGGCCGGCACGGTCGCGGAGAGCTTGGTGAGCGCGGAGCTCAGCTCACCGCTCAGCCCGAGTTCGGCGGCCGCGGTGCCCGACGTCCAGGCGAACAGCGCCTGCGCCTCGCCCGGGGTCAGCCCGCTGACCTCGGTGCGATAGCCGTCGAGCAGCGCGCAGCCGCCGTTGCGGCCACGATCGGTGTAGACCGGGACGCCGGCGGCCGACAGGGCCTCCATGTCGCGCAGCACCGTGCGTTCGGAGACCTCCAGCAGCTCGGCGAGCCGGCGGGCGGGCAGGCGTCCGTGGCGCCGCAGCAGCGCCAGGATCCGCAGCAACCGGTCGGCTCGCATGTGTCCGATCCTGCCATCAATACCCGACAGTACGTGTCAGGTTATCGCTGCGAGCATGGTCTGCATGAACAACACGATGACCCTGTCAGATACCCGCCCGCTGCTCGCCCGGGCAACCGCCCAGGTGACGCCGCTGATCGAATCCATCACCCCGGCCGACCTCGACCGGCCCACCCC
The DNA here is from genome assembly GCA_937863965.1 of uncultured Micropruina sp. GTDB lineage: Bacteria > Actinomycetota > Actinomycetes > Propionibacteriales > Propionibacteriaceae > Micropruina. Next base: position 498 of record CALMIQ010000004.1, on the reverse strand, counting down.
CTGCTCGGATTGGAGCGTGCGCGACCTGCTCAGCCACCTCGTCGCGGTGGAGGACCGAATCGTGCACATCGCCGGGGGAGGGCGCCCGTTCGAGGTGCCGTCGATGGTCGATGGCATCGCCGACGACGCCTGGGCGCAGGAGTGGGTCTCGCGGCTCGCGCCGTTGTCGGCGGCCCTCGCGGACGACGCGGTGCTCGAGCGGATCTTCCAGCATCCGGCCGGCCCGATGCCCGGCACGGCGGCGATCGGCGTCTACGCCAGCGAGTTCGCGGTGCACGCCTGGGATCTGGCCCGGGCGCTCGGACGGGAGACCGACCTCGACCAGGAGGTGGCAGCCGCGGTGGTCGGCCCGATCACCGCGGCCCTGCCGGCCGAGCCCAGGGGTGGTGTCATCCCGTTCGGTCCGGTGGTGGAGGTTCCCGGCGACGCCCCGGCCTATGTCCGCCTGGTCGGCTGGGTCGGGCGTGATCCCGAATGGACGCCCGCGGCCGGCTGAGT
>CALMIQ010000003.1 GCA_937863965.1 uncultured Micropruina sp. | reverse complement strand
CACACCGCGTTCCGTCATCCCGGCGAACGCCGGGATCTCCTCGCGGCTCCGACCCGCCGGGATCGTGATACCCCGACCCGGTATCCTGGGTTCCCGAAAGGAGCCCGGTGACAGTTTTCCTCGCGATCGGCGTGATCGGAGTCGTGCTGTTGCTGGTGGCCCTCGTCATCGGCGATCAGTTCGATGGCGTACTGGACGCCCTGGGCGGCGGCGAATGGTTCACCGGAGCCGCGCTGGCCGGCTTCCTCGGCGGCGTCGGCTTCGTCGGCGCCGGCGTCCTGGCGGTCACCGACAACACCTGGCTCGCGGCCGTCGGCGGCCTGCTGGCGGGCCTCGCCCTCGGTGTCGCGGTCGGCTGGGTGACGCTGCGGCTGCGCAACAGCGGCGAGGACGGCACCCCGTCCAGCGCGTCCCTGGTCGGCCTGATGGGCACGGTCGTCAACGACATTCCGACCGACGGCTACGGCGTGATCAGCGTGGTCAACGCCGGCCACCTGACGCGGCTCAACGCCCGCTGCGCCGAGCCGCTCCCCTCCGGCACACCGGTCACCGTCACCGATGTGCTCTCCCCGACCTCGGTCAAGGTCGTCCCGACCTACCGCTGAAGCCCGACCATTCCCAAAGGAGCCTCATGAACCCCCTGATCCTCCCGATCGCCGGCATCGTCCTCGTCCTGGTGCTGCTGGGATTGTTGATCGCCAGCCGCTACAAGGTGGCCGGACCCAACGAGGCCTACATCGTCACCGGGAGGCGCGGTAAGGAGATCCGCAACCTGGAAACCGGCCAGGTCTCCACCGATCTGTCCGGCCAGAAGGTGGTGATGGGCGGCGGCGTGTTCGTGGTGCCGTTCGTCCAGCGGTTGCATGTGCTCGATCTGCAGAGCCGCCGGATCCCGGTGCAGATCCGCGGCGCGGTGTCCGGGCAGGGCGTCAAACTGAACCTGGACGGGGTCGCGATCGTCAAGGTCGGCGGCAACCAGGATTCGGTGCGGGCGGCCGCGCAGCGCTTCCTGCAGCAGCAGGACGAGGTGGAGACGTTCACCCAGGAGACGCTGGCCGGCTCGCTGCGGGCGATCATCGGCGGGCTGAGCGTCGAGCAGATCATCCGCGACCGGGCCGCGTTCGCGCAGCGGGTGGCGGACGAGGCCGAGTCGTCGCTGACCGGTCAGGGCCTGGTGCTGGACACCTTCCAGATCCAGGACATCACCGACGACGGCACCTACCTCTCCGACCTCGGACGCCCGGAGGCCGCACGCATCCAGCAGCTCGCGGCGATCGCCGAGGCCCAGGCCCGGCAGGCGGCCGAGCAGTCCCGGATCGCCGCCGAGCAGCAGATCGCCATCTCCGAGCGGGAACTGATGCTGAAGCGGGCCGAGATCAAGGCCGAGACGGACGCGGCGTCCGCGCAGGCGGCGGCCTCGGGTCCGTTGGCCCAGGCCGACCGGGATCAGGCCATCCTCACCGAGCAGGAGAAGGTGGCCGTCCGGCAGGCGGCTCTGAAGGAGCGGCAGCTGGACACCGAGGTGCGCAAGCCGGCGGACGCCGAACGGTACCGGATGGAGACCGACGCGGCCGCGAAGCGGCAGTCGGCGATCCTCACCGCCGAGGCCAACAAGGCGGCCGCCATTGCCGCCGCCGAGGCGGACGCCGAGAAGGCGCGGCTCACCGGCGTGGGCGACAAGTCCCGCCGCGCCGCCCTGGCCGAGGCCGAGGCCATCGAGGGCGCCCGCCGCGGTGAGGCCGAGAAGGCGCGCCGGATCGCCGAGGCCGAGGCGCTGCGCGCCGAGGGCGAGGCGCAGGCGGCGGCGATCCTGGCCACCGGTGAGGCCGAGGCCGAGGCGATGAACAAGCGGGCCGACGCCTACGCCCGGTACAACGAGGCCGCCGTGCTCGAGATGCTGGTCAAGGCGCTGCCCGCGGTGGCCCGCGAGTTGGCCGCCCCGATGGGCAACATCGACAAGCTCACCGTGGTGTCCACCGACGGCGCGGCGGCGCTGCCCAAGCAGGTCAACGACAACGTGGTGCAGACCATCGAGCTGCTCAAGAACACCACCGGGGTCGATCTGGCCAACCTGCTGGAGCGGTTCAGCGGCAAGACCGACGATCCCGCTCTGACGCACTGACCGTCCGGCCCCACCGGCCGTGCGCGGGGTGTGCGGGCCGGTTGGTGCCGGGCCCGGGACCGGCCGAACGATGCGGACGATGGGACGGGGGGACGGGGCGGAGCTCAACGCCGGGTGATGGCCTCCGCGGGCCAGGTCTCCAGGCCGTGGCGCAGCTCGTCGGGCACCGGGATCGGACGTCCGGCGCGGTCCCCGCAGACCAGCACCGTCCGCGCCCGGGCGTGCACGCCGCCCGATTCCGGGTCGGTCACCTCGGCCACCAGGGTCATCGACGTCCGGCCGATGTCGGCCACCGCCACCCGCGTCTCGTAGGGCTCCAGGCGGTGGTCCAGCTGGGCCAGGTAGTCGACGTCCTGGCGGACCACCATCCACAGGTAGCCGGCCTCCGCGGCCGCCGTCATCCGATTGCCCGCCGGGTCGGCGTCACCCGACATCTGCACCCGCGCCTCCGCGACGAAGTCGAAGAAGCGGACGTTGTTGACGTGACCGTAGGCGTCCAGGTCGGTCCACCGGACGGCCAGCGGCGACCGGTACGCCCGCTCCCCCGGCCGCCACTTGCCCAGCGGGCGCATCGGTTCCAGCGGGCTGCTGTGGTCGGCGAACCAGCGCCGCTCGTCCGGGGTCATCCGGCGCGGGCGTCCGGCGTCGAAGTCGAAGATGCAGAGCACCGTGTGAGCACGGGCGGCGACCACCCCGTCCTGCACCACCTGGTAGCCGATGGTGAACCGGGACGCCCCCACGTCACCCACCCACAGCCGCACCTCGACCGGGTCGTTGCCGAACCCGACCGGCGCCAGGTACTCGACCTGGTGGCCCACCACGAGGGTGCCGTGGCCGAGCAGGGCCGCGTTCTCGCCCTCGAGCAGGAACCGGACGCGCGCCTCCTGCAGGTAGTCGGCGATGATCGCGTTGTTGACGTGCCCCTGGGCGTCGAGGTCGACCCAGCGCAGCGGAACCTGGATGACCGCGGCCGGGCTCGATGCCGCGGCCATCAACGGTTGCCCTGGCGAGCGGGGTTCGGTCGGGTCACTCGTCGTCCGGCTCGCGCTCGTACATCGAGTCGATCTCGTCCGCGAAGCGCTTCGCGATCGACGCCCGGCGGATCTTCATGCTGGGCGTCACCTCGCCCCCGTCGACGCTGAACTCCTGGGGCAGGATGACGAACTTCTTCACCGTCTCCCAGCGCTCCAGGGTGGCGTTGGCCTGGTCGATGAAGCCCTGCACGGCCTCCCGGGTCTTGTCGCTGGCGACGATCTCGGCGTAGTCGGCGTCCGGCATCCCGTGCACCGCGGCCCAGCGCTTCACGTTGTCGGCGTCCAGGGTGAGCAGGGCCGAGATGTACTTGCGTCCGTCGCCGACCACGACCGCCTGGCTGACGAACGGGATCGCCGCGACCAGGGCGCCCTCGACCTTCTGCGGCGCAACGTACTTGCCGCCCGACGTCTTCATCACGTCCTTCTTGCGGTCGGTCAGCGTCAGGTTGCCCTCGGCGTCGAGTTCACCGACGTCCCCGGTGTGGAACCAGCCGTCGACGATCGCCTCCGCGGTCAGGTCGTCGGCGTTGTGGTAGCCGCGCATCACGCCGGGACCCCGGAGCAGCACCTCGCCGTCCTCGGCGATCCGCACCTCTGAGCCTGGCGCCACCTTGCCCACCGTGCCGAAGCGCGGCTCCGACGGCAGGTTCACGAACGAGAACGCCGTGGTCTCGGTGAGTCCGTAGCCCTCGATGACCACCAGCCCGGCGGAGTAGAACCAGCCCTGCACCTTCACGTTGAGCTTGGCCGAGCCCGACACCATGAAGCGAATCCGGCCACCCAGCCGCTCGCGGAGCTTGTGGAAGACCAGCTTGTCGGCCACCTTGTACTGCAGTCCGAGCAGGCCCGGCAGCGGACGTCCGGCCAGCCGGTACGGGTGGCTCTCCTTGCCGACGGAGAAGGCCCAGCGCGCGATGGCGCCCTTGACGCCGGTCGAGTTGGACGAGAGCACGGTCGCCCGCACCTTCTCGTAGATCCGCGGGGCCCCGCACATGAAGGTCGGGTTGGTCGCCCCCAGGTTGGCCACGATCCGGTCGACCCGGCCGTCCACCGCCGAGGCGAACCCGATCGCCACCTGGATCGCGAGCAGGCACTTGCCGAAGACGTGCGACAGCGGCAACCACAGGTACTGCAGATCGTTGAAGGAGATCAGCTCCAGCTTCTCGACGGCGAAGCCCTCGTAGATCCAGTTCCGCTGGGTCAGTTCGACGCCCTTGGGGCGTCCGGTGGTGCCCGAGGTGTAGATCAGCGTGGCCAGACTGTCCAGACCGATCCCCTCGCGGGCCGCGTCGACGCAGCCGGGATCCTCGTTGAGCCGCTGCTTGCCGCGCGCGATCAGTTGCTGCCAGGACAGGGTGCGTTCGCCGTCCCCCTCGCCGTCGAACAGGACGACCGCCCGCACCTGGTCGGCGCCGCCGTCCAGCTTGGCCGCCTGTTCGGCGTTGTCGGCCACGAGCACCTTGGAGGCGGAGTGGCCGATGATGTACTGGAAGTCGTCGGGCGCGGTGTTGGGGTAGATCGTGGTGGTCGCGGCGCCGATGGCGCTGATGGCCAGGTCGATCAGGACCCACTCGATCCGGGTCGGGGCGGCGATCGCCACCCTCTCTTCCTGGCCCACGTCGAGGGTCAGCAGGCCGGCGGCGATCTCGTGCACGCGTTGTTTGGTCTGTGCCCAGGTCAGCGACTGCCAGACGTCGTTGCCGTCGGGATAGCGGAAGGCTTCGGTGTGCGGGGTCTGCTCCGCGCGCCAGTTCAGCAGCGCGCCGACGGATGTGGGTTTGCCTTGCAGAATGGCCTCGGCCTGGGTGTTCATGTCACTCCTGTCTCGACCACGGCGTCGATGCCGAATTTGCCGCCATTCTAGGGCGAAGACCAAGATCGGCGCCTCCGCCGCCCCCGCGTCGGTGTCGCGGCGCCGTCGGACGCGCCGGCCCGCCCGGGCCGGGGTCGTCCCGGCGGACCAGGTCGGTCCGGCAACCACCCCGCCGGCCGCGGGCGATGAACTTCGATCGACCGGTGGGCCCGGCGTCTCCCCTTGCCACAGCCCGCGCGACGAGGACTTCGGCAATATTCTGTTTAGCGTTCAACGAACGGTGTTAGGATTGTTGGCGTGACCGCGACTCCCGATACCGTCCAGTGGCTGACCGCCGAACAGCAGACGGTGTGGCGCGCGTACCTGGCCGGGGTGAGCCGGATCAACGATCGCCTCGACGCGGAATTGCGCCCGTTCGGGCTCGACCTGGGCGAGTACGAGATCCTGGTCAACCTGTCGGAGGCCGACCAGCTGGAGATGCGGATGTCCGAGCTGGCCGACCGGGTGCGGCAGTCCCGCTCGCGACTCACCCACACCGTCGCCCGGATGGAGGCGAAGGGCCTCATCCTGCGCAAGAGCTGCCCGCACGACCGCCGGGGCGTGATCGCGGTGCTCACCGCCAGCGGCCTGAACCTGCTCAAGGACGCCGCCCCGAACCATGTCGCGTCGGTCCGCGCGATGCTGGTGGACGTCGTCGATCCGGCCGACTTCGAGGCGCTCGGCCGCGCCATGCACGCCGTCCTCGAGGTGGCAGACTGACCGGGTGGGCGCCCCTGCCTTTGACCGCTCCACGCTGAGCCGCGCCCTCTACTCCTCCGACGCCTCGCTCTACCGCGTCACCCCCGACGCCGTCTTCGTGCCCGACGACCTCACCGGGTTGGACGCCGCCGTCGACCTCGCCCTCGCACGAGGACTGCCGATCACCATGCGGGGCGCCGGGACGTCCTGCGCGGGCAACGCGGTCGGTCCGGGGCTGGTGATCGACACCCGGCGGCTGAACCGGATCGAGTCGCTCGACCCCGCGTCCGGGATCGCCGTGGTGCAACCCGGAGTCGTCCAGGCCGACCTGTCCGCCGCCGGACGCCCGCACGGCCTGCGGTTCGGCCCGGACCCGTCCACGGCGTCCCGCTGCACCATCGGCGGGATGATCGGCAACAACGCCTGCGGGCCGCGGGCACTCGGCTACGGCCGCACCAGCGACGTGGTCACCGGGCTGGACGTGATCACCGGAACCGGGGAGCGGCTCGCGTTCGGGTTCGGCGATGACCCGCGGAGTGATCGGTCGGCGACCGTGCGTGCGCTGCGCGACCTGGTGGCCGCCAACCTCGGCGTGATCCGCACCGAGTTCGGCCGCTTCGGGCGCCAGGTGTCGGGCTATTCCTTGGAGCACCTGCTGCCCGAGAAGGGCTTCGACGTGGCCCGCTTCCTGGTCGGCTCCGAGGGCACGCTCGCGGTGGTGAGGCGGGCGGCCGTCCGGCTCGCCCGTGATCCGGCGCACACCGTCCTGGTGGCACTCGGCTTCGCCTCGCTGGCGGACGCCGCGGACGCCATGCCGGAGGTGCTGCGCTTCGCCCCCCGCGCCTGCGAGGGGCTGGATGCCCGCATCGTCGATCCGGTGCTGCGGCGGCCTCGGCCGGGGCCTCCGGGAGTCGGCGCGGCACCACTGCTGCCGCCGGGCCGGGGTTGGCTGTTCGTCGAACTGGCCGGGGACGACGCGGGGTTCGTTGCCGCGCAGGCCCGCGAGCTGGCGGCGCTTCCGGCCGCGCTCGGATCGGTGGTGGCCGATCCGCCGGCCGCGGCGGCCTGGTGGCGGCTGCGGGCCGACGCCGCCGGCTATGCCGGGGTGGCACTGGAGCGTCCGGCGCATGCCGGGTGGGAGGACGCCGCCGTCCCGCCGGCACGGCTCGGCGCCTACCTGCGGGACTTCGAGGCGCTGCTCGCCGGGCACGGGCTGCACGGCCTGCCCTACGGGCACTTCGGCGAGGGCTGCGTGCACTGCCGGATCGACTTCCCGATCGGCCAGGCGGGCGGCACGGCCGCCTACCGGCGGTTCGTCGAGGCGGCCGCCGACCTGGCCGCCTCCTACGGTGGGTCGATGTCGGGCGAGCACGGCGACGGCCGGGCCCGTTCGGAGCTGCTGCCGCGGATGTACTCGCCGGCCGCGCTGGCCCTGTTCGCGGCCGTCAAACGGCTCTTCGACCCCGACGACCTGCTCAACCCCGGCGTCCTGGTCGGGCCTGCGCCCCTGGACGCCGACCTGCGGCTGGCGCTGCTGCCGCCCCCTCTCGACGGTTTGACCGCCGACGTGCACCGCTGCACCGGGGTTGGGCGGTGTGTGGCGTCCGGGGCCGCCGACGCCATGTGCCCGTCGTTCCAGGTGACCCGGCGCGAACAGGACTCCACCCGGGGCCGGGCCCGGGTGCTGCAGGAGCTGGCGAACGGCTCGCTGATCGACTCGCCGCGCTCCCCCGCCGTCACCGAGGCGCTGGATCTCTGCCTGGCCTGCAAGGCGTGCGCCGCCGAGTGCCCGACCGGGGTCGACATCGCCCGGGACAAGTCGCGGGTGCTGGACCGGGCCCACCGGGGGCGGCTCCGTCCGCTCACCCACTACACGCTGGGCTGGCTGCCGCGCTGGACCCGCCTGCTCACCGGCGTCCCCGGACTGGCGGCGCTCGCGAACGGCGCGTTGCGCGTCCCGGGGCTGCGGACGGCGCTGCTCGGCCTGGC
>CALMIQ010000002.1 GCA_937863965.1 uncultured Micropruina sp. | reverse complement strand
CGTCGCCGACCACGCCGCCGGCACCGCGGTACGCCAAGGTGAAGCTGACCAACCGCAAGGGCGCGCTCCGGGCCGCGGCCGACTTCTACACCTGGGGCCTGGAGGACACCCGATCCGTCAGCTCCTCGCTGCCGGAGGGCATCGACCTGCGGGCGGCCGGCGTGCAGTCGTTCGAGGACGGCGACGACCAACTGCTGGTGTTCGCCGTGAACTCCTGGACGCGGTGGTCGAACGCCGCCGCGCACGAGTTCGACGTGGAGATCGACACCGACCGCGATGGCGAGCCGGACTTCATCGTGTTCAGTGCCGACTCGGGCGCCGTCCGCGTCGGTGACGAGAACGGCCTCACCGAGGTGTTCATCTACGACATCGCCAACCGGGCCCTGGGTGCCAGCGGGTTCCTGGCCCAGGCACCGACCGACAGCAGCACCATCCTGCTGCCGGTGATGGCCGCGGACCTGGGGATCACCAGCGAGACCGGGGCGTTCGACTACACGGTCGCCAGCTACTCGATGACCGACGAGTCCGCGTCCGACTCGTTCACCGGGGTGGCGACCTACGACCCGTGGAAGCCGGCGATCACCAACGGCGAGTTCGCCACGGTGCCGATCAACGGCTCGAGGACGGTGCAGCTCACCTTCGATCCGGTGGCGCTGGCCGACCAGAAGCCGCTGGGCACGATGGTCGTCGTGCTCGACAACCGCTCCGGAAGGGACGAGGCGCTGCTGCTGCCGCGGCCGAAGTTCTGACCCCTACCCATGCCGACGCCCCCGGGACTGATCCCGGGGGCGTCGGCGCGTTCGGGGTCAGCGCGTGCTGCTGGATGCCCGCGGCGCGGCCGGCTCGCACAGCACCGGGGTGTCGCCGGTGCCGAAGCGGTAGTCGTAGGTCCGCCCGCCCACCGCGACGACGACACGCATGCCGTCGACCAGCGCCTGGGTGTACTGGACGCCGGGCTTCGGGCAGCCCAGCGAGCCGTCGTTGAAGGTGACGTTCTCGGCGCTGATCACCTGGACGGCCTCGGGGGCGACGCCGCGGGTGCGCAGATCGGCCTGGATCGCCGCCAGCCGCGGCGCCGACAGCGTCGCCGGCGTTCCCGACGGGACGCTCGCGCTGGGCAACGGTTCGGTGGTGATGAACCGGCTCGGCTGCGGCCCCGGGGTGCTCTCCTGTGGGCCGGGGCTCGCCGGAGTGGGGTTCATCGAGCAGGCGCTGACCAGGGCCAGCACGACGAGACATCCGAGGCGGCGCATGCGGCCAGTCTAGGCAGGCGTCATCGGACGGTGCGGAGCAGCCGTTCCATCATCGCCACCGAGCCCTTCTGGGAGTCGTAGACGACCGCGACCAGGTCGCCGTGGACGGCCACCGCCCAGAACCGGCCGTCGCCGTCGGCCAGCACCGCCGGGCCGGGCAGCCGAGACAGTGGTTTCAGCGCGCCGCGCCCGGCCCGCTCGCGCAGTTCGCGGCGGGCGGCCTCGGCCTGCTCCGGGCTGATCCCGGACGCCGGCACCGGCGGATCCTGGCCGACGACCAGCCGGGGCCGGATGGTCGCGCCGCGGGCGACGGACGCCGTCGCCGCGGCCATCGCCAGCGGCGACAGCCGCAGGTTGCCGTCGGTCTCGGCGCCGAACGCGTCGATGCCGAGGCCGAAGCCACCGGTCAGGCCCAGCGCGCGGACGGCCTCCGCCGTCCCCGTGCCGGCGATCGCGCTGACCGGGGCGAAGTCGTCCGGGTAGACCCGCTGGGTGGTCGCCGTGGTCGCGCCCGGCTTGCTGGCGATCGCCAGGAGCGCGCCGTCCGAGGGCCGGATCAGGATCGCCGCGGCCCGTCCCGACGACCGGGTGAGCAGCGCTTCCGCCCGGGTCTGCAGGCCGGCGTCCAGGGTCAGCCGCAACGGCCGCCCGGGGACGGCGTCCACCCGGAACAGCTCGCGTGCCTCCTGCGGATTGCCGTCCGGGTAGGCCTGGACGACGAAGCCGGTGGTGCCCATCAGCAGCGGATCGTGGACGCGCTGCAGCCCGGCCAGACCGACCAGGTCGCCCGCCCGGACGCTGCCGCCCGAGTCGCGGATGGCGGCCTCCGTGGCCTCGCCGACGCTGCCCAGGATCTGCCGGGCGAAGGTGCGGGACAGGGCCAGTGGCCGGACGGCGTCCAGCACCCGCACCCCCTCGATCCGGCGCACGACGTCCAGGGTGCGCCACTCGTCGGTACCCACGGCGCGGATCACCGCCGCCTCCACGTAGGCGCGGGGACCGTTGGCCGCCACCCTCGCGACGAAGCCGTCGGGATCGATGCCGACCGCCCTGGCCAGCGCGGCGGCCGACCTCGGCTGGGCGTCGGCGGGGACGAGGGTCTTGTCGAGCCCGATCCGCTTGGCCTCCTGGTTCCAGACCAGCCGCTCGTCGTCGCGTCCGAGGATCTCGCCGCGCACCGGCGCCAGCCGGACGGCGCGCACCCGCTCGCCCGGTTCGAGCCCGGACGCGATCAGGTCCCGCTGCCACACCCCCGTCCAGCCGTCGGCGCCGCGGACCAGCCGCAGATAGGCGTCCTGGACCCAGGAGGGCTTGCCGTCGTGGATCACCCAGGTGGCGCGCAGCCGCGCGGTGGCCCCGCGCTGCTCGTCGTTCAGCTGGAGGTCCTCGACGGTGATCGCCGGGCTCAGGCTGCCCATCCCGCGCAGGGTGGCGGCCAGGTCGGCGACCTCGGCGGGCCCGACGGTGGAGCCGAAGGCGCCCTCGGCGATGGTCCGCGCGGCCAAGGCGTCCGCGGCGCGCTGGGCGGCGGAGCGGGCGGCGGGCAGCGGGTCGGTCACGCTCCGCCAGACCAGGAAGCCGCCGGCGGCCAGGACGACCACCAGGGCGGCGATCAGCCAGCCCCTGAGCCCCCTGGCCGGCGACGTCGCGGTCATGAGCGCATGCTAACCGGCGTCCGGCGCCGGCCCGGTGCTGCGCCGGACCACCAGTTCGACGCCGAGCTCGACGTCGGCGGGCTCCGGGGTGTCGGGATCGATCCGATGGGCCAGCAGCTGCCGGAGCGCATGCGCGGCGGCGCGTCCCTTGGCGTCCGGGTCCTGGACGACCGTGGTCAGCCCCAGTCCGGCGGCCACCGGGTGGTCGTCGAAGCCGACCACCGACAGCTCCCCCGGGACGTCCAGGCCGAGCTCCCCCGCCGCCGCCAGCACCTCGGCGGCGACCAGGTCGGAGACGCACAGCACGGCGGTCGGCCGGTGCCGCTGCAGCAGGTCGATGATGGCCTCCCGGTTGTCGCCGAAGACCTGCACGAAGCTGACCACCGGCTTCACCCCGCCCAGGCCATCCAGCCAGCCGGCCAGCCGCTCGGCACCCACCCGGTGCCGGCCGCCGTCCGGCTGCGGGGTGAGGATCGCGACCCGGCCGTGGCCGAGCCCGCGCAGGTATGCGGCGGCCCGGCGCGCGCCGCCGCGGTCGTCGATGGTCACCCGGACGCCGTCGTCCCCGGCCATGTCCACGGCCACGACGGGGACGCCGCGGCGGCGCAGCCATTCGACCGGCGGCGCGTCCGAGGCACAGGAGTAGGCGATGGCGCCGTCCATCGCGACGTCGTGGGCCGGGACCGTCGGCGGCAGCATGGTGAGCGCCAGTCCGTCGGTGCTGAGTTCGTCGGCCACCGCGCCGAGGAACCGCGCTGTCACGGCGTCCGACAGCGCCAGCCGCAGCGGCTGGGTCCACAGCACGCCGATCGCGCCGGAGGTACCGGTGGCCAGCGACCGGGCGGCCGGGTCGGGGCCCGTGTAGCCGAGTTCGGCGGCCACCGCGAGGATGTTCGCGCGCAGCTCGGCGGACAGCTGATCGGGACGGGAGAAGGCGTTCGAGACCGTCATCCGGCTGACGCCGACACGGTCGGCGATGGACTGCAGGGTGACTCTCGCCATGGCCGCTCCCAACTTGTGCGAGACCGCACAACGGACTACCTTTACCGGTACAGAACTATACCGGTAAAGGAGACCGATGAACGGGCGCAACGCACACGACGACTGGTGGCGGCACGCGGTGGTGTACCAGATCTATCCCCGCAGCTTCGCGGACGCCAACGGCGACGGCGTGGGGGACATCGCGGGGATGCGCGCCAAGCTGCCGCATCTCGCGGCGCTGGGCGTCGACGCGATCTGGATCAGCCCCTGGTACCCGTCGCCGATGAAGGACGCCGGCTACGACGTCAGCGACTACCGCGACATCGAGCCCGTCTTCGGCACCCTCGAGGAGGCCGACCTGCTGATCGCCGAGGCGCATGCCGCCGGCATCAAGGTGATCATCGACATCGTCCCGAACCACACCTCCGATCAGCACGCCCTGTTCCGGGCGGCGCTCGCCGCCGGCCCCGGTTCGGCCGAGCGTGAGCTGTTCATCTTCCGCGACGGCCGCGGCGCCGCCGGCGAGCTGCCGCCCAACGACTGGCAGAGCACCTTCGGCGGCCCGGCCTGGACGCGGGTGGCCGACGGCCAGTGGTACCTGCACCTGTTCACCCCCGAGCAGCCCGACCTCGACTGGCGGCACCCGGAGGTCCGCGCCGAGTTCGCCGAGACGCTGCGGTTCTGGTTCGACCGCGGCGTGGACGGCTTCCGCATCGACGTGGCGCACGGCATGGCCAAGGACTGGGAGCTGCCCGACCTCGAGGGTCTCGAATTCCCGCTGCCCGACGACGCCGACCACGAGCACCCGCACTGGGACCAGCCCGGCGTGCACGACATCTTCCGGGAGTGGCGCCGGATCGCGGACGAGTACAGCCCCGCCCGGTCGTTCTGCGGCGAGATCTGGGTCGGCCGCGCGCATCGGCTGGCCGCGTACCTGCGGCCCGACGAGTTGCACACGGCGTTCAACTTCGACTTCCTGATGGCCCCGTGGCTGCCCGGCCCGCTGCGTTCGGTGATCGACGCCACCATCGCGTCGCACGCCGCCGTCGGCGCCCCGCCGACCTGGGTGCTGGGCAACCACGACGTCTGCCGACCGGTCTCGCGGTATGCGCGCGAGCAGGAGGGCCTGGTGCCGATGGCCCGCAACCTAGTGCACTTCCAGGACCGTCCGGCCGACTTCGAGACCGGGCTGCGGCGGGCCCGGGCCGCCGCGCTGCTGATGTTCGCGCTGCCCGGCGGCGCGTACGTCTACGAGGGCGAGGAGCTCGGCCTGCCCGAGGCCGAGGACATCCCGGCCGAGGCGCTCCAGGATCCGGTCTGGGTGCAGTCCGGGGGCACCGACAAGGGCCGCGACGGCTGCCGCGTCCCGCTGCCCTGGACGTCGGCCGGCGAGAGCTACGGCTTCTCCCCCGAGGGTGCGGCGGCCCCGTGGCTGCCGCAGCCGGACGACTGGGCGCCGCTGGCCGCCGACGCCCAGGACGGCGTGGCCGGCTCGACGCTGGAGCTGTACAAGGCCGCTCTGCGGCTGCGCCGCGAGCTGGGCGAACTCGGCGACGGCAGCCTGGAGTGGCTCGACTCCCCCGCCGACACGCTGGCCCTCACCCGGCCGGGCGGGGCGGACGGCGCACGCTTCCAGAGCTGGACCAACCTCGGCACCGAGCCGGTGGCGCTGCCCGCCGGCGAGATCCTGCTCGCCTCCGGTGAGTTGCCCGGAGACGGCACGTTGCCGGCCGACACCACCGTCTGGCTGCGCGGCTGAACGATCGGGAAAAGTCCCCGGGTGGTGATGTATCAGCACCCGGGGCGGCCGCTCATAGTGGGTGAAGTCGCTGATCCCAACCAGTCGGGGGGCAGGTCGGCGGTGCGGCTTATGGGGGGAACGCATGGTGCGCGACGCACCGGCCGGATCGGCCCTTTCGGGGGGAAGGGTCGAACCGCCGGGCGTCGCGCACGGCGGCGTCCGGGCACCGTCTCAGTCCAGGCCGACGGCCTCCAGCCGCAGGTCGAGGGCGAGTTCCAGGGCCGTGACGGCCTCCGCCAGCTGCTCGCGGCCCACGGCGCGGACGCCGGGGAAACGGACCACCTCGAGACGCCGGCGGCGTCCGGAGCCGGTCAACCGCCAATACCCGGCCAGCCGGTTGCCGGCCAGCACGGGCGCCAGCAGTTGGCCGTTGGCCTGCTTCCACAGCACCTCGTAGTGTGCGGCGTCGACGAACCGCTCGCGGCCGGCCGGGTCGTAGCCACACAGCAGGGCGTCGAACTCCGGCAGCAGCCGCACCCCGGCGAGCTCCACGGGCGCCGGGGCGTCCGGCAGGTCGGCGTAGCGGCGGCCGTCCGGGCCCTCCTCGGCCTCGAGCCCCAGTCTGGCCAGCGCGGCGTCCACCCGGGTCAGCCCCAGCCCCGACCACCAGGCCAGGTCGTGACGGCTGGACGGCCCGTGCGCGCGCACGTGCTGCAGCAGCAGGGCGTCCACGGCCGCGTCGGCGTCCGCCAGCAGCGTCGAGCGGTCACCGAGGACGGCGGACGCCGTCCGATAGCCGGGGAGACCCTGGCCCGCCCAGTCGTCACCCAGCGGACGCCGGATCAGCCCGCCGTGGCCGAACGCGAAGTAGCGGCCCTGGGTTCCGGAGAAGGACGGCCTCGCCCCCGGATCGTTGGCGGCCAGCCAGGAGGTGAGGTGCTCGGCGAGTTCCTCCCGTGTCCGCCAGGCGTCGAAGGCGAACTCCTCGATCCCCTCCCAGACCTGTTCCAGGGTGGCGTCCGCCAGCCGCAGCGACCGCCGCCAGAGCGGGCGCTGGCCCAGCCTGGTGCCCACCTCCAGCAACGGATGCGCCGCGGCGGTGCTGGTGTGCACGGTGCCCCGCAGGCTGCTGCCGCGGACGATCGCGAACGACTCGTAGGCGGCGGTGATCGCCTCCCGGGTCACGCCGGGTAGCCGCGCCGCCAGCCCGATGAAGACCGACCGGGCGGTCTGCGACTGAATCGGCCCGACCCGGTCCAGCATGCCGGCCACGTCGTCCCCGCCGGTGAGGGCCGGGAACTGTCGCGCCAGCGAACGGGCCGCGAGATCGTTCCAGGTCAGCATCACCGCAGCGTAAGCCCTACTGGCCGACGGGAGGCGCCCCTACACTGCTGCCACCAGGCCGCGTCGGAGGAGAGCCCCCATGAAGATCGCCGTGCCCACCGAGGTCAAGAACCACGAGTACCGGGTCGCCATCACCCCGGTCGGGGTCAACGAGTTGACCCGCCGCGGACACCAGGTCTTCGTCCAGGCGGGCGCGGGGCTCGGCTCGTCGATCACCGACGACGAGTACGCCGCGCAGGGCGCGACGATCCTGCCGGACGCCGAGTCCACCTGGGCCGCCGGCGAACTGCTGATGAAGGTCAAGGAGCCGGTGCCGTCCGAGTACGGCTTCCTGCGCGAGGACCAGTTGCTGTTCACCTACCTCCACCTGGCCGCCGACCGTCCGCTGACCGAGCGGCTGCTCGCGGTGGGCGCCACCTCGCTGGCCTACGAGACGGTGCAGCTGCCCAACGGCATGCTGCCGCTGCTCTACCCGATGTCGGAGGTGGCGGGCTGTCTCGCGCCGCAGGTGGGTGCCCACGCGATGATGCGTGCCCAGGGCGGCCGCGGCGTGCTGATGGGGGCCGTCGGCGGCGTCCCGAACGCGAAGGTGGTGGTGCTCGGTGGCGGCGTGGCCGGCCAGAACGCGGCCAACATCGCGCTCGGCATGGGTGCCAACGTGACCATCCTGGACACCGACCTGGAGAAGCTCCGGATGACCTTCTGGCGCTACGACAACCGCATCCAGGGCATCGTCTCGACGGCGTTGAGCGTGCGCGAGCAGGTGCTGGGCGCCGACCTGGTGATCGGCACGGTGCTGATCCCGGGGGCGAAGGCGCCGAAGCTGGTCACCAACGAGATGGTGGCCCAGATGCGGCCCGGTTCGGTGCTGGTCGACGTGGCCATCGACCAGGGCGGCTGCTTCGAGGATTCGCATCCGACCACCCACGACGACCCGACCTTCCGGGTGCACGACTCGGTCTTCTACTGCGTGGCGAATATGCCCGGGGCGGTGCCGAACACCTCCACCTGGGCGCTCACCAACGCCACCCTGCCGTACGCCGTCCAACTGGCCGGCAAGGGCTGGCGGCAGGCCTGCGCCGACTCTCAGCCGCTGGCCCTCGGGCTGAACACCGTGGCCGGCGCGATCACCTGCCCGGGGGTCGCGGACGCCTTCGCCGACCTGCCGTCGGCGGATTTGCCCGACGTCCTCGGCTGAACCCCCGGGTCAAGCCCCGCGATGACGGGAACAGGCCTCAGACGTCCGCTCGGTGGAAGTTCTGGAAGCTCCGGGACGCCGTCGGGCCGCGCTGGTTCTGGTAGTGCGAGCCGTAGACCGCCGACCCATACGGGTTCTCCGACGGGCTGGAGAGCTGGAAGAAGGCCAGCTGGCCGATCTTCATGCCCGGCCAGAGCATGATCGGCAGCGTGGCCACGTTGGACAGTTCCAGGGTGACGTGGCCGCTGAAGCCGGGGTCGACGAAGCCGGCGGTGGCGTGGGTGAGCAGGCCGAGGCGTCCGAGGCTCGACTTGCCCTCGACCCGGGCCGCCAGGTCGTCCGGGAGCGTCACGGTCTCGAAGGTGCTGCCCAGCACGAACTCGCCGGGGTGCAGCACGAACCCCTCGGCCGGGTCGACCTCGACCAACCGGGTCAGGTCGGGCTGATCCTGGGTCGGGTCGATCACCGGGTACTTGTGGTTGTCGAACAGCCGGAAGAACTTGTCCAGCCGGACGTCGACGCTGCTGGGCTGGATCATCGCCGGATCCCACGGCTCGAACTGCACGCGCCCCGCGTCGATCTGGGCGCGGATGTCGCGGTCGGAGAGCAGCACGCGCCTGAGGCTACCGCGCGGAGGCGCCGCCGGGGAGGAGTCCGATGCTCGAACCCGGGAGCGCATAGCCTGGCAAGCGACCCGACCTCGAACCCCGGAGGTGCGTAGTGATCGCCCTGATGGTGTTCGCCGCCGTCGTGGCGGTGACCCAGCTGACCGTGCTCGCCTCGTGGGCGCGGACGCTCCGCTGGGCCACCCTGCTGCAGGGCGTCGCGCTCGGCTTCCTGGTCTGCGCCCCCATGACGGCGGTGGTGCAGTGGCTGGTCATCTGCTGCTCGGCGCCGCCCTGGGCACCGGCTTCGCGTTGTGCGAGGCCGCGCTGCGCTACGCCCGGCTGGGCATCATGGCGATGCCCACCCAGGGTGGCTTCATCGTCGCCGGCGGCCTGTTCGGGATGGTCGTGGTGCCCTCGATCTGGACGTCGCTGACCACCTGGCTGCCGCAGCCGGCCGCCTTCCAGGACTGGTTCAGCGGCAACGACACCGCGATTCAGCACCTGGTCTGGACGGCGCTCGCCGCGACCGGCCTGGCCTTCTTCGTACGCACCCAGGGACGCCTGCGCTGGCTCGGGGCGCTGCCGCTGCTGCTGGTCACCCTGGACCACTGCAACGGCAACGCCGACGCGGCCCTGGTGCCGCGCGGCTGGCTGGCCTGGCCGCTGGACCGGCTCGGCGACGCGCTGCCGACCCTGCTCGTGCTGACGCTGCTGACCGCCGTCGCTCTGGATCGACGCGTCCTGGCCCGCGCACGCGCCGGCCGCCCGGAGTTGCTGCTGGCCGGCGAGGCGGCGTCCGGGCTGGACTCGCGACCGATGCTGACCGCCGCGTTCCGCAAGGCGCCGTGGAGCACCTGGTCGACCTGGCAGGTGGTGCTGGAGCGCCGGGCCGCGTTGAACGCCCAGGACGCCGGTCTCCCCGCGCCGCACCTGACCGACCGCGTCCGGGAGTCGGTGCGGCTGCTGGGCAAGGCGACGGACGCCGGGCGCTGGGCCGCGGCCGGACGCACCCTGCTGTCGGGGCTGGACCTCCGCGCCGCCCTGCTGAACTGGCGGACGGTGTTGTGGCTGGCGGCGATGCTGCCCGCCGTCGCCTACCTGATCATCGGCGGCTTCCCGGCCACCCGGCCGCTGCAGGGCTGGATGACCGGTTGGGTCGGCGCCGGCCTGGCCGTGACCGGACTGGTGGCCGGCGCCGTCCTGGTCGTCGCCCAGTTCCCGCGCTGGATCCCGCCCACGGCGGCAAGACCACCGAGGGCACCTGGGCCGAGGGCGAGGTC
>CALMIQ010000001.1 GCA_937863965.1 uncultured Micropruina sp. | reverse complement strand
CGGCTGTTCTACGTCGGCATCACCCGTGCGAAACGGCACCTGTGGGTGTCCTGGGCCACCTCCCGCAACGGCGGCGGGGGGCGGCGTAAGGCGTCGAGGTTCCTGGACGGCGTCCGTCCCGAGACCGAGTCCGCCCGCCCGGCTCGCGGTGCCGGCGGGACGGCCCGCAGCAAGCTGAGCCTGACCTGCCGGGTCTGCGGCGGCCCGCTGGCGGCCGGTGCCGAGCTGAAGCTGGGCCGGCACGCCGATTGCCCGTCCAGCTACGACGAACGCACCTGGGCGCTGCTGCGCGAGTGGCGCCGCCAGGAGGCCTCCGACGCGGGGTTGCCGGCGTTCTGCGTGTTCACCGACGCCACCCTGATGGCGATCGCCGAGGCCCGGCCGTCGGACGAACGCGGCCTGCGGGCGATCGCCGGGGTGGGCCGCTCGAAGGCCGACAAGTATGCCGACGCCGTGATCGGCATCCTGCAGGCGGGTGCGGCCGGTTCAGTCGTGCCAGCCGGGCAGGAACTCGGCGAGCACGCCGCGGAACCGGGCGGTGACGTCCAGCTGGGCGAGGACGGCGATCCCGCCTAGCCAGACCCGGTGGATCAGCGCGTACACCGGCGGGATGGTCAGCTTCATCGCGACGCCGTCGCGGTTGGAGCTACCGCGGACGTGCAGGAACTGCTCCCGCATCCATTCCCGATCGAAGTGGAACTCCTCGGCCCGGGCGGGTTCGACGAACGGTTCCAGGTAGCCGAGCAGGTCGCGGGCGTCCACGTCGCGGGCGATGAAGCCCTCGTCGGCGAGCCCGGCGGTCATCGCGTCCGCGTCGTCGTCGATCGCCAGCCGGATCAGCCGTCCCATCGCCGACGGCAGTCCGTCGGGCAGCCGGGCGACCAGGCCGAAGTCGACCACGCCGAGGCGTCCGTCGGGCAGGACCAGGTAGTTGCCCGGGTGCGGATCGGCGTGCAGCAGGCCGGCGCGCGCCGGCCCGGCGAACAGGAAGCGGACGTAGGACAGGCCGACCCGGTTGCGTTCGGCCTCGGCGGCGTCCGCGGTGCTGGACAGCCGGCGGCCCTCCAGCCAGTCGCTGATCAGCACCCGCGCGGTGGCGTGGTGCACCCGCGGGACGGCGAACTCGGGGTCGTTGGCGAAGGCCGCCGCGGCCCGGGCCTGGTTGTCGGCCTCCAGGGTGTAGTCGACCTCCTCGGAGATCCGGGCGGCCAGCTCGCGGCTGATCGTGACGACGTCCACACCGCCGGCCAGCGGGGCAACGACGCTCGCCAGCCGTTCGATCTGCCGCAGGTCGGAGCGCAGCGCCTGGTCGGCACCCGGGTACTGGATCTTGACCGCAACCGCCCGCCCGTCGGTGAGGACGGCCCGATGCACCTGACCGATGGACGCCGCGGCCGCCGGCCGCAGGTCGAAGCGGCTGAACCGCTCGCGCCAGGCGGGGCCCAGCTCGCTGCGCAGCACCGCCTGCACGCGCGATGAGGGCAGCGGGGGAGCGCTGTCCTGCAGCTTGGCCAGGTGCTGCCGGTAGGGCTTGGCGATCTCCTCGGGCAGGAACGCCTCGAACATGCTCAGCGACTGGCCGAACTTCATCGCGCCGCCCTTGAGTTCGCCGAGGACGGCGAACAACTGCTCGGCGGCCGCGCCGCGCAGTTCGGCGTCCACCTGGTCGGCGTCGGCGCCCAGCAGCCGGCGACCCAGGCCGACCGCCTGGCGTCCGGCGGCACCCAACGGCAGGGAGAGCATCCGGGACGCCCGGGCCAGCGACGACGTGGGCAGGCGCCGGTCGTCCTCGGGCTCGTCGGGGCTGCGCATGGCGCCATTGTGCCAACGGACGCCGAACGCCCCACTCAGCTGGTCGCCCCGCACCCGCAACCGGGGTGCGGCCGCAGCGCCCGGACGCGGAGCGCACCGCCGGCGTCCAGCTCGAGGGCGGCGCCGAGCGAGTCGGGCAGCTCGCCGGCGAGCCAGCCGGCGACGTGCAGGGCCGCGGCGCCCGCAGCCCAGTGCTCCCGGGCCGGTCGCGGCGCGCGGAGGCGGGGGCGGCTCAGCTGGACCAGCAGCCGGGGCCAGGCCGGGTCGCGGTCGGTGCGATGCAGATCCTCGCAGCGCAGGCACGCGGTGCGACCCGGGACGACCAGCGGTCCCACGCTCACCCCCAGGTCGCTGCCGCGGACCACGAGATGGGGCCGGTCACCGGCCTGCCGCACCACGGAGCGATCCGGTTCCGGCGCCTGCGCGACGATCACGGCGAGGTCCGCGCCGGCGGCGCCCGCGTCGAGGTGACCGCCGAACCCGACGCGTCCGGGGTGGCGCCGCTGCATCCCGGCAAGGGCGTCCGGCGGGGCCGAACTGCCCGGCCAGATCACCCGGAGGTGCCCCTCGGCGGAGGCCAGGAACAGCTGGGCGATCAGCAGCGTGAGGCGTCCGGAGCCGATCAACGCGACCTGCCCGGAACCCGGACGGGCCGGGCGGAGCAGGCCCGCCCGTCGCAGGGTGCCGAGCAACCCGGGCAGCCAGTCCGTGGCGGCGGGCCCCGCGAGCCGCCACAACCGTTGGTCCGGGCACGGTTGGTGCAGCGCCTCCACGACGCCGCCGGCGGCCCGGGGCAGGCGCCCGAGCAGCAGGCCGGCCGGCCGTTCGAGACCCAGCTGGAGCACGCCGTCCGGACGCCACAGCACGGGCCAGGGGCAACGAAGTTGCCATCGGTCGCCGGGCGGCTCGCTCACCCGGCCATCGTTGCCGACCCGGCGTCCGAGGTCAGCGGTCGGCGATCGACGGACAACACCGAGCCCGCAACGGACAACACCCCGATCCCCATCCGTCACTCCCGTCCCAGAGGCCAGCGGGGCCGGACATGCAGGAGCGCCGCACCCGGAGGTGCGGCGCTCGTGCGGGACTTCAGGCCTTGGGCAGGAAGCGGGTCAGGTTGGTCCCACAAACGGGGCACTTGGCCTTGGCGATCCGGGTTCCCTTCGCGTTGACCGTCACGTCGCCCGTGGCGTCGCGATGGTCCTTGCACTTCACGCAGTAGAACGAACCGCTGTAGGTGTCGTCGGCCACGTTATTCCTCCTATTGATAGGTGCGCTGGCAGCGATCACAGCGCGGCTTGCCGGTTCAGCATACGGTACCCACACCGGTGCGCTGCGCAGCGGGTGGCGTGTCCGTCCGGACGCCCGGACGGACGGGTTTCGGGCGGAAACGAGGCCCTCGCGGCGTCCGCTTGCCTTCCCCTGCGAGCGGAGTGACCGGAGGGCCCCGTCGGTCAGACGCTAGTGGGGCACGCGGCGGGTGGTCAACACGGCGCCCAGTTCTTGTCGGTGCCGCCGGTTAGGCTCCTCGTCATGGCTTCGGAACACTATGTGGTGCGGCGCAGCGCGCGGCGGCGGACGACGATGGGCATCGTCCGCGAGGCCGGCACGCTGGTCGTGGTGGTGCCCGCCCGAATGACGGCGAAGCAGGAGCGGGAGCTGATCCCCGGCTTCGTCTCCCGCTTTCTGGAGCACGAGGCCGGCCGGCGTCCACCCGCCGCGGACGCCGCACTGACCGCGCGCGCCGAGGCCCTGTTCGCCCGCTACCTGGTCGAACCCGGTCAGCCGACCCCGGCACTCAGCGTGAGCTGGTCGTCGCGGCAGCGGCAACGCTGGGGTTCCTGTACCACCGCCACCGGCGAGATCCGGGTCTCCGACCGGCTCCAGTCGATGCCCGACTGGGTCGCCGACTACGTGCTGGTCCACGAACTGGCCCACCTGCTGGAACGCACCCACTCCGCCCGCTTCCACGAATTGGTGGCGCGCTATCCCGAGGCCGAGCGGGCGAAGGGCTTCCTGGAGGGCTGGACCAGCGCCCAGGGCCTGCCCGATCTCGCCTACTGACCCTCCTGGTCGAGCAGCTTGGCCAGCTCGGCGTCCAGTTCGTCGGGGGCGTTGACGTGCCCGTGCTCGGCGTAGCCCAGCGGGTCGTCCAGGTCGGCCGAGGTCGGGATCAGGTCGGGGTGATGCCAGGCGTCGTCGCGGGCCTGTGCGCCGCGGGTGGCTCGGACGGCCGCCCACAGGTTCGCCGCGTCCCGGGTGCGGCGCGGCCGCAGTTCCAGCCCGACCAGGGATTTCAGGGCGCTCTCGGCCGGTCCGCCGGCGGCCCGGCGGCGGCGGACGATTTCGGTCAGCGCGGCCCCGTTCGGCATCCAGCGGCTCATCGTGTGGCCGACCACCTCGTCCACCCAGCCCTCGACCAGGGCCAGCAGGGTCTCCAGGCGCTCCAGCACCTCGGCCTGCTCGGGGGTGACGGCGGGTTCGAACAGCTTGCCGGCCAGCGTCTGGCCGGCCCGCTCCAGCGCCTCGGCGCTCATCGCGTCGCTCAGCTGCTGTTCGATCGCCTGCTCCAGCGCCGAGGTGTCGATGGTGATGTCGCGCGCGTAGTGCTCGACCAGCGCATGCAGTTGCGGGCCCAGCCAGCCGACCGCGGCGAAGAGCCGCTGCCGGGCGGTCTCGCGCAACGCGAGGAAGAGCAGCACGTCGGCGGCCGTCACCGTCTCCAGCTCGGCCCCGAACGCCTCGATGTTGGTCGGCAGCAGCGCGACCTGGGGCCTGGCGCCCAGCGGCAGGCCGATGTCGCTGACGCTCAACACCTCGGTGGCCAGGCTGCCCAGCGACTGCCCGACCTGGGCGGCGAACATGCCGGACGCGGCGGCCCGCACCATGGGCTTCATGAACTCCTCGCCCGGACCCGCCTCGCGCGACATCAGCGCCCCGAGCGCCGCCGACAGGCTGGTGACGATCGGGTTGCTGAGCTTGCGCCAGGTCTCGAAGGTGCCCTCCACCCACTCGGCCCGGCTCCACGCCACGGCGGGTGCGCTCAGCCGTGGGAAGCCGATCGCCTCGTCCAGCCACAGGTCGGCCAGGCCGGCGGCGTCGCGCACCTGGCCGGCCTGGGCGGCGGTCGGCGTCTGATCGGCACCCAGCGACGCGGTGACGCGGCGGGCGATGTCCTTGGTGAACGTCCAGTTCATCCCGCTGCCGGAATCGGTCGGCCCGAAACCGGCCATCTGGGTCTGGAACTGCGCCATCACCGCCTGCAGGCGCTGGGTGAGGGCGGCCATGTCGAACTCGCCGTCCGGGCCGGGGGTGATGCCGAACTGGGCGAGGAATTGGGCCAGCGGGTTCTCCTCGGGCGGCTGCTCGCCGTCGTCGGGGAGGTCCGGGTCGGTGGCCATGGATGGGCTCCTGAGGTCGAGGGTCGGGACATGCGGGCCGGTGGACCGGCTCGCCACACCCCACCATTGTCCCGCACCCGGCAAGGCGGTGGGAGCCGGGGCGGGCGGGATTCCTCCGGTAGGGTCGAACCGTGACCAAGCAGACCTGGACGGCCGCCGTCTCGGCTCTGCTGTTCGTGGCCCTGGCGGCGGTCGTGTCCCTGGTGCCGGTCCCGTTCGTGAGCTGGTCTCCGGGGGCGACGGTGAACCTCTTCGAGCCGGTGGACGGCCAGCCCCGCGTCGACGTCCAGGGCATCGCGACCCACCCCACCACCGGCCAGCTGCGGCTGACCACCGTCTCGGTGACCCGCGTCGACAGCCAGCTGACCCTGCCCGAGGCTCTGCTGTCCTACTGGCTCTCGGCTCGCGAGGTGCTGCCCCGCGAGGCGGTCTACCCGGCCGGCGTCAGCGTGGACGAGATCCGCGCCCGTGAGGTCCAGATGATGGATAACTCCCAGTCGGCGGCCGTCGCGGCGGCGCTGCGGGCGGCCGGCGAGAAGGTCGTCGAGTATCCGATGGTGATCGGCGTGTCCAACGGCAGCCCTGCCGACGGCAAGCTCGAGCCCGGCGACTTCATCCTGCGGGTCGACGACAAGGTGGTCGGCAGCACCGACGACGTCCGGGCCGCGATCACCCGGCACGCCGTGGGCGAGGCGGTCACCTTCACCATCCTGCGCAGCCGGCAGGAGCTGACCGTTCCGATCACGACCGCGGCGTCGAACGCCAACGCCTCGCAGCCCGTGGTCGGCATCAACCTGGACATCGGCTACTCCTACACGCCCCGGGTGACCTTCCGGATCAATCCCGATATCGGCGGACCCAGCGCGGGCCTGATGTTCGCGCTGGCCGTCTACGACCTGGTCTCTCCCGACGACCTGACCGCCGGCCGGTCGATCGCGGGCACCGGCACGATCAGCGGCGACGGCACCGTCGGCGCGATCGGCGGCATCCAGGAGAAGGTGGCCGGCGCCGAGGGGGCAGGAGCGACGGTGTTCCTGGTGCCCGCCGACAACTGCCCCGACGTCCGGGGCCTGTCCACGCCGGTACAGCTGGTGCGGGTGGCCACCCTGTCCGAGGCCATCGCGGCCCTTGAGGACCTGAAGGATCCGGCGCGCGCCGCCGCGGTGAAGGGGTGTTCGTGAGTCCCTCCGACGCACCGGTCCCCGATGCGCTGGTCGCCGCCTTGCTGGAGATCGAGCGCCACGTCGCGAACCTGGGCTGGGATCAGCCGGCCCGGCTGTTCGCGCTGGTGCCCACCGCCGAGCTGATCGCCGCCGAACCGCAACTCGCCGAGCACCTGACCGGCGGCACCGAGCCTCGACCCGACCAGTTCTCGGCGATCGAGCAGGAGGGCTTCAGCGGCGCCGCCGACCTGGGTGAGGCGCTCGCCCGGATCGCCTGGCCGCCCACGGTCGCGGGCGTCGCGCTCAGCCTGGAACGCCTCTTCCTGCCGGGCGATGCCGAGGCCGGGCTGGCCGCCGGCGCCGCGGCGTCCGAGCAGGTCAGGACCCATCCGGCCCGCGAGGAGATCCGGGTGGTCGTCGGGGCGCTGCGCTCCGGCGACGCCTTCGGCGTGGCCCGGGTCAGGAGCCATCCCGACGAACTTCTTTCCGGCGCCGACCTGGTTCCCGGGTTGGCGTCCGCACTGGCACGTACATTGGATTGACACCGACCGAGGAGACCCCGCGTGAGCCTGCCTGCAAGTGTCCAACATCGATCGCCGCTGCTGCTGACCTTCGGTATCGCGGCCGCACTGCTGATCGCGTTCGCGGTCTTCACCCAGGTGTGGACCGACAAACTGTGGTACGACTCGATCGGCTTCGGGGTGGTGTTCTCGACCGAACTGTGGACCCGGGTGGGACTGTTCCTCGGCATCGGCGCACTGATGGCGCTGCTGGTCGGCGGCAACATGTGGCTGGCGATCCGGCTCCGGCCGCCGGCCCGGCGGGCCGGCGACAGCGCCGTCCTGGACGCCTACCGCCGCCTGCTCGAGCACAACGGCAAGTTCGCGGTGTTGGTTCCCGCGCTGGCCCTGGGCATCCTGGCCGGCATGTCGGCAACCACCGAGGTGCTGCCGGTGCTGGCCTGGATCAACGCCGTGCCGTTCGGGCAGGTCGATCCGGTGTTCAGCCTCGACTACAAGTTCTACGTCTTCGAGCTGCCGCTGTGGCAGAGCTTCCTGTCCTTCCTGCTGACCGCGGTGGCCTTCAGCCTGATCGCCGCGATCGTCGTCCACTTCGCCACCGGCGGCCTGCGGGTCCTCCGCAACACCGGACGGCCGCAGCTCACCCAGGCGGCACGGGTGCACCTGTCGATGCTGACCGGCGTCCTGCTCGTGCTGTACGGGCTGCAGAACCTGCTCGACCGCTACGCGCTGCTGCTCACCCAGGGCACGCTGTTCACCGGCCTGCACTACACCGACGACCACTCCCGGGTCGGCGCCAAGCTGGTGATGGCGGTCATCTCCTTCCTGGTCGCGGCACTGTTCTTCGCCAACCCGATCATCAAGCGCGGCATCTACCCGGCCGCCGCGCTGGTGCTGATGGTGGTGTCCGGGTTGATCCTCAGCCTGATCTACCCGGCCGTCGTGCAGTCCTTCGTGGTGGCGCCCAACCAGCCGGACAAAGAGAACCCGTACATGCAGCGGCACATCGACATGACGCGGCAGGCGTTCGGGATCGACGACACCGAGATCACCGAATACGAGGCCGTCACCCAGGTGCGGGCCGGCCAGTTGAAGGCGGACGCCGAGGCGCTGCCGGGCATCCGGCTGATGGACCCGGCGGTGATCGGCCCCACCTATGAGCAGCTGCAGCAGGTCCGTGGCTACTACACCTTCCCCGAGGCACTCGACGTCGACCGCTACATCATCGACGGCAAGGAGACCGACGTGGTGGTGGCGGCCCGTGAGATGAACCTGGGCGGCCTGCCCGACCAGAACTGGAACAACATCCACACCGTCTACACCCACGGCTACGGCCTGGTGATCGCCTACGGCAACCGTCGCCAGACCGACGGCCAGCCCGAGTGGATCGTCCGCGACATTCCCCCGGTGGGCAAGCTGAAGGACCACGAATCGCGGATCTACTTCGGCGAACAGTCCACGCAGTACGCGATCGTCGGACGCGAGGAGGGCCAGGACCCGATCGAGCTGGACACCCCGAACGGCCGGTCGAACGTGTACTCCGGCAAGGGCGGCGTGCCGATCGGCAACGCCCTCAACCGGATGCTGTACTCGGCCAAGTTCATGGACATCAACCTGCTGCTCACCGACCGGGTGAACAGCCAGTCGAAGATCCTCTACAACCGGACGCCGAAGGAGCGGGTGCAGCAGGTGGCGCCCTGGCTGACCGTCGACTCCAACATCTACCCGGCGGTGGTGGACGGCCGCACGGTGTGGATCGTCGACGCCTACACCACCTCGAGCAGCTACCCGAACAGCCAGCTGGTGAACCTGCGCAACTCGGCCGCCGACACCCAGTCGCGGGTGCTGGGCGCCCAGGTGGACGCCAACATCAACTACATCCGCAACTCGGTGAAGGCCGTGGTGGACGCCTACGACGGCACCGTCACGCTGTACGCCTGGGACGAGGCCGACCCGATCCTGCAGACCTACTCGCGGGCCTTCCCCGACACCGTCCAGCCGAAGAGCGCGATCAGCGCCGACCTGCGCAGCCACCTGCGCTACCCGGAGGACCTGTTCAAGGTGCAGCGCGAAATCCTCGGCCGCTACCACATGACCAACCCGTACACCTGGTACGCCCAGTCCGACCTGTGGCAGGTGCCGAACGACCCGGTCAAGGCCAGCGCCGACGCCAAGGAGCCGCCGTACTTCCTGAGCATCAAGTGGCCGGGCGACGAGAACCCGGTGTTCAGCCAGACCACGGTCTTCGTGCCGCGGGGCCGGTCGAACCTGGCCGGCTATCTCTCGGTGGTGGCGGAGGCGACCAGCCCCGACTACGGCAAGCTGCGCGTGCTGCGGATGTCGGACACCCATCAGATCGACGGGCCCGGCCAGACGTTCAACGCGATCAACACCGACCCGAAGGTGGCCGAGACGCTGCGTCCGTTCCTGAACCAGGGCGCGTCGTCGGCGACCTACGGCAACCTGCTGACGCTGCCGATGGGCAACGGCCTGCTGTACGTGGCGCCGATCTACACGATGCGTCAGGGCAACACCGGTTCGTATCCGGCGCTGGCGTTCGTGGTGGTCCGGTTCGGCGCGCACGTGGGCATCGGGAACACCCTGCAGCAGGCGCTGGATGAGGTCTTCGCCGGCAGTGCGGGCGCGGACACCGGCGAGCAGCCCAGCGCCAGCCCGTCGCCGTCCCCGTCCGGTACCGCCTCGCCGACGGCGCGGCCGACCGGGACGGCGCAGCCGAACAACCCGGCGGCGGTCGCCCAGCTGGACAAGGCCCAGCAGGCCTTCGTGGCCGCGGACGCCGCGCTGCGCAAGGGCGACCTGGCCACCTACCAGGCGAAGGTGAACGAGGCGAAGGCGGCGCTGGCGGCGGCGCTCGAGCTGATGGGCCGCTGACCGGGTGCCGGGCCGCGCGGCCGTGACCCGCGGCCGCGGGTGAGGTGGGAGTGACGATCGAGCGCCTGCGCTCCGGCCTGGACGACTACCTCGCCCGGGCCGTGCCGCACCGGGAGAGGCGGTCGATCCGGTCCTTGACGGCGCTGACCGGCGGCTGGGCGAACAGCCTCTACACCGTCACGCTCCCGCCGGCCGGATCGGAAGCCGGGCTCCCGGCGACGTCGGTGCTCAAGCTGTACGAGCCGGACGCGCGGGGCAGCGAGCACGCCCGGCGCGAGCGGCGCGCGCTCACCGAACTGCGCGCCGTGGACTATCCGGTTCCCGGCGTCCTCGTCTTCGAACCGGACGCCGGTCACCTCGGGCGTCCGTTCATCGTCATGGAGCACCTTCCGGGCGCGCCGTTCTGGGACGTCTTCGAGGCCGCCGATGCGGTCGCGCGGGCCGAGCTCACCGGGTCGTTCGCGGCGCGGCTGGTCACCCTCCATGAGCTCGATCCGAACCGCCTCGACCCGGCCGCCGGGCTGATGGGTCCGTACGACTACATCGATACGGAGCTCGCTCGGCTACGCCGCGACTGCGCCGAGTCGGCGCACCCGGCGTTGGCGCGGATCCTGCCCTGGCTGCAACGCCGCGGGACGGCCGTTCCCTGCGACCGGCCGGCGATCCTGCATCGCGACTATCACGCCTGGAACGTGCTCGTCACCGGAACCGACGAGCTGTGGGTGATCGATTGGGATTGGCAGATCGGCGACGCCCGCTTCGATCTCGCCTGGACCTGCATGCTGATGGACCGCAGCGGCGCGTCCGCGTTCAGCGACGCCGTTCGGGATGAGTACGGACGGCGCAGCGACCGTTCGCTCGACGATCTCGACTTCTTCGAGGCACTGACGACGCTCCGCTGGTTGTTGAACGTGCTGCCCGCGGCGGCGGTGCGGGCCGATTTCCGGGCGTTTCTGATCGAACCGGTGCGGCGGGCGCGGGAGATCCTGCGGGAGCGTACCGGCGTCGGGGTGACCCTGGCGTTATGAGACGTTCCCGAAGCGGCCGGTAGATTTGTGGGCCGCTCGACCGAGGGGACCAGATGAGCCAGACCGCCGAGGCGCCGCTACGGGCGCTATGGGACCGCCAGCGCCGCTTCCGGCCACGCTTCGTGGGCGCCATCATCGCGTCCACGGTCAACAAGATCGCCGACGTCTTCCCCGAACTGCTGATCGGGGCCGCCGTGGACGTCGTGGTGCGCGGCGAGGCGTCCTTCGTCGGCGCGGTGCTGGGTGTCGAGTCGCGGGTCGAGCAGCTGGCCTGGCTGGCGGTGATCAACGCCGTGGTGTGGGTGGTGGAGTCGGCCTCGGAGTACGTCGCCGGGGTGTTGTGGCGCGGGCTCGCGCAGGGGGTCGAGCACGAGCTGCGGGTCGAGGCCTACGACCACGTGCAGCATCTGGACGTCGGCTGGCACGAGGCCAGGCCGCAGGGCAGCACGCTGGCCACCCTCAACGACGACGTCAACCAGCTGGAGCGGTTCCTCGACATCGGCGCGCCGGCGATCCTGCAGACCGCGCTCAACGTGGTGCTGGTCGGCGCGGTGTTCGCGATCGCGTCCTGGCAGCTGCTGCTGCTGGCGTTCCTGCCGATCCCGTTGATCGTGGTGGGTTCGCTGCTGTTCCAGCGCCGGCTCGAGCCGCTCTACGACGCGGTGCGGGCCAGCGTGGCCGATCTGTCCGGCGTCCTGGCCGCGAACCTGGCCGGGATCACCACCATCAAGGCGTTCACCGCCGAGGACCGGGAGCGGCGCCGGATCGCGGAGGTCTCCACCGCCTACCGGAGCGCCAACCTGGCCGCGATCCGGTCGTCGGCGGCGTTCGTGCCGCTGGTCCGGATGGCGATCCTGGCGGGCTTCACCTGCACCCTGCTGTTCGGCGGCTGGGCCACCCTGAACGGCGACCTCGAGGTCGGGCTGTACTCGGTGCTGGTGTTCATGACCCAGCGCCTGCTGTGGCCGCTGACCGAGGTGGCCGAGGTGCTCGACCTGTACCAGCGCGGACGCGCCTCGGCCAGCCGCATCCTGGCCCTGCTGGACGTCCCGATCACCGTCCCCGCCGGACGCCTCTCGCTGCCGCAGCCGGTGGGCGGACGGATCGAGCTGCGCGGCGTCCGGGCCGGCTACGCCGACGGCCCCGACGTGCTGCACGGCATCGACCTGATCGTGCCGGCGGGCCAGACCCACGCGATCGTCGGCTCCACCGGCGCCGGCAAGTCCTCGCTGCTGCGGCTGGTGCTGCGCTTCGACGACCCGCGCTCGGGGGCGGTGCTGCTGGACGGCACCGACGTCCGGGATCTCGACTGGGATTCACTGCGCGGCTCGACCGGCTACGTCGCCCAGGACGTCTACCTGTTCGCCGGCACCGTCGCCGACAACATCGCCTACGGACGCCCGGACGCCACCCGCGCCGAGATCCGGGCCGCCGCCGAGTCGGCGGCCGCGCTGGACTTCATCGACGCCCTGCCCGACGGCCTGGACAGCTGGGTCGGCGAGCGGGGCGTGACCCTGTCGGGCGGCCAGCGTCAGCGCATGGCGCTGGCCCGGGCACTGCTGCGCGACCCGGCCGTGCTGGTGCTGGACGAGGCGACCAGCGCGGTCGACAACGAGACCGAGGCCGCCATCCAGCGCTCGCTGCGCGAGGCCACCCGGAACCGGACGGCGATCGTGGTCGCCCACCGGCTCTCGACGGTGCGGCACGCGGACCGGATCTGGGTGCTGGACGCCGGCCGGATCGTCGAGTCGGGCACGCACGACGAACTGGTCGCCGCGGGCGGCGGCTATGCCGCGCTCTGGTCGGTGCAGACCGGGGAAGCCGCCTGGGCGGACTGACCGCCGGACGGCGTCCGGGCTCTGGAACCGGCGCTAGCCCGCCCGCCATCTGACGTAGGTTAGGCTTACCTAAGTATCATCGGACATGGTCGTCCGACCATCCCCCGAAACAGCTCCTGGAGGCAGACCCATGCTCGTGTTGGTGACCGGCGGCGCCGGCTTCATCGGCTCCACCGTCGTCGACCGCCTGCTCCGCGAGCTGCCCGGCGCCAGCGTCCGGGTGCTCGACGACCTGAGCACCGGACGCCGGGCGAACCTGGCCGACGCCGACGTCGAACTCATCGTCGGTTCCGTCACCGACCGCGGCACCGTCGCCGGCGGTGCCGGCGTCCAGCGTCCGCGGCGTGATCGTGCTGATCACCTGCAGCGTCTGCGGGTTCAGCTTGCTGATCGTCGACACGTCGGCGCGCGGCGCGCCGCTGTCCCAGTTGTGCGTGGTGGCGGTCACCCAGACGACGTCGTTCCGCTCCGAGTAGGCCACCTGGTAGTGATCCTGGCCGACGGTCGCGCTCTGCACGTCGAACGTGCGTCCGCCGACGTCGACCGTGGCTGCCCGCGCCGGCGGCGCCGCAGCCAGGGAGCCCAGGAGCAACCCGAGAGCGACCACACCCCCCAGCGCTCGGGGGGCATGACGTGTCGCGCCCCCGTTTGTTCGTTGGTCTTGCGTGCGCACTGCTTCTCCTCCTGCTGTTGGCTGTGGTCCGCCCCCCGAACCTCCCTCAGGGGGCGGCGCCGTTTAGGTTAGCATTACCTAACCATCATCCGATCGTTCTCAGAGTGTGGTGACAAGGGGGGTTCATGCTGGCTCAGGAAGTGCCGCCGGCGACCGGGGTGACGACTCCGGATCCGTGGTCCACGACGCCGTTGTGCGACCAGTTGGAGGTCGTGTTCGGCGTTGTGGACGCCGAGAAGACGGCCATCCGCGACGCATCCGGCGCGACGGTGGGCTACGGCGAACTGGCCGGGCTGTGCCGGGAGTTCGCGGCCCGCGGCGCGGGTGCGGCCCCGGTCGGCGTGCTCGGCGGATCGGCCCGGGCACTGGCCGTTGCGATCGCCCTGGTCTACGCCGGGACGCCGCTGGTGCTGCTCGATCCGCAACTGCCGGTGGCCCGGCTGCGGCACATCCTGGCCACGTCGGGGGCCACCGCCACGATCGTCGACGCCGAACTGCGGAAGCTCGCGGACGAGGCGGGCGCCGTCGGCGTGCTGGCGACCGCGGACGCCTGGGAGAGCGGGGTGCCCGGCGTCCGCGAGGTCCGGCGTCCTGACGGCGCCCGCCCCGCCACCCTGGTCTACACCTCCGGCTCGACCGGCGCCCCCAAGGGCGTCGTGCTCAGCCACGCCGCCGTGGTCAACGGCGCGGCGACCAGCCGCCAGGAGTTCGGGCTCGAGCCCGGTGACGTCTGCGCGATGCTGCTGCCGCCGGCCTACGCAGCCGGCCAGGAGGTGCTCTTCATGGCGGTGCTGAACGGCTGCCTGGTGGAGAGCTTCGACCCCCGGCAGCGGAGCATCGGTGAGATCGCCGGCTGGCTGACCGACCGGGGCATCACCACCCTGCACTGCACGCCGTCCATGCTGCGGCACCTGAACGGCAGCCTGAGCCTGGAGCGCTTCCCGGCGATCCGGCTGCTGACCACCTGCGGCGAGCCGATCCACGGCCGCGATGTCGCGGCCTCCCGCGGCTACCTGCCCAACGCCGACTACGCCAACTACGTCGGATCGTCGGAGACCGGGCATCTCAGCTTCTTCCGGGTGGCCAGCGGCGACCCGCTGCCGGCCGGCCAGATCCCGGCCGGACGGGTGGCGCTGAACAAGACGATCACACCGGTCGCCGACGACGGGCGTCCGCTGCCGACGGGCGACGTCGGCGTGCTGGAGGTCAGCTCGCCGTTCCTGGCGTCCGGCTACTGGGGCGAGCCGCAGCGCACCGCGGAGGCCTTCACCGAACGCCGCTCGAACCTGACCGTGCCGGCCGACCAGTGGGAGGCGCTGGTCTCGGCCGTCTGGTGCGACGTGCTGCGGCTGGAGACCGTCGGCCGCGACGAGAGCTTCGCCGAACTGGGCGGCGATTCGCTGGCGGTGGAGGAGATGCTGGCCGCGCTGGCCGAGGACGGCATCGACCTGCGCGGCTCCGACCTGGCCGCCGCGCCCACCCTGGCGGCGTTCGCGGCCCGGGTGAAGGAGAGCGCCGGCCAGCATCCCAGCCTCGACCGGCTGGGCGGCGTCATGGTCACCCTGCGCGAGGGCGACGGTGTGCCGGTCTACTGCTTCTCGGGCGCCGGCGGGCCCGCCTATCTGTTCGCCGATCTGGCCCGGAAACTGGACGCCAGTCATCCGGTGCACGCCTTCCAGGTGCGCGGCCTGGAGCGGCGGGCGATCCCGGACTGGTCGGTGCGGCGCGCCGCGCGGCGCTACGCGGCGCTGGTGGAGCGGCAGCAGCCGCCCGGCCGGGTGGTGTTGATCGGGCACTCGCTGGGCGGCCTGTTCGCCCTGGAGACCGCGCACCTGCTGCGCGAGCGCGGCTACGACGTCGCCCTGACCGTGCTGCTCGACACCCTGCTGCCCGGACGCCTGGCCCGGCTCGGCGGGGGAGAGGCGCCCGAGATCCGGATTCCCGGCGGTCACCGGCAGAGCGCCCGCGAGCTGTGGCTGACCCGGCTGCAACTGCTGGGGGCCGGGCTCTATCCGTACCCGCCTGCGGTGCGCGACCAGGTCTTCTTCCAGCACGGGCTGCGGCTCACCGAGTGGTACCGGGTGCGGCCCTGGGACGGGCCGACCGAGGTGTTCCTGACCCCCGAGAACCTGGACGACCGCGGCTGGTGGCGCCACGTGCTGACCGGGGAACGCCGGTTGCACGAGGTGGAATGCGGCCATGTCGCGATCCTGAAGCCGCCGTACGTGAACCGGATCGCGGCGCTGGTGGGTGACGCGCTCGGTGCCCGCGTTGGCTGAACGGACGCGGCGGCGCGGCCCGGCCACCGACCGACTGCCCGGCCTGGGACGCCTGGAGCAACTGGTGCTGCGCGGCGACGGGCTGACCACCACGTCGCTGCAGGTGCTCACCGGCGAACGGATCACCTCGCGGCCGCTGCAGCACTGGGTGGTCGCCGCGACCGACGACCTGGCCGCCCTGGACAGCGGCGCCAGCGCGTACACCGGCACGGTCGGCTCGACGGTCGCCGCGGAGCTGCGGCGCGCCCACGACCTGCTGGAGCTGCTGCCCAGCGAATCGCTGCTGGTCCGCGAGGTGCTGCTCGGCGGCCCCTCCCGGGTGTGGGCGACCGCAACGGTGGCCCTGGTGCTCGACCGGCTGCCCGAGACCGTCGTCCGGACTCTGTCCGGTACCGAGGCTCCGATCGGGCCCACCCTGCACGCCGCCGGCGTGGTCACCGGACGCCGGCTGACCGGCTGGGGCCGGCGTCCGGCGGGGCGTTGGGCGGCGCACCTGGCCGGCGTCCGTGCCGACGACGAGCAGGTGCCCGGGCGCGAGTACGTGATGACGCTGCCGCTCAGCGGGCATCCGCTGGGCTACTTCGTCGAGTGGTTCGCGCCGGCGCTCTTCGACGCTCCACACACCGACGGAAGGAACCGATGAACCCGATCCACACCGATGTCGCGATCATCGGGGCCGGACCGGCGGGCCTGGTGCTCGCCCGGATGCTGCAGCTGCAGGGCATCGACGCGGTGGTGCTGGAGCGCCGCTCGCGCGCGTACGTGCTGGGGCGCGTCCGGGCCGGCATCATCGAGCAGCCGGTGGCCGAGCTGCTGGTCGAACTGGGGGTCGGCGAGCGGATGCTGGCCGAGCGGCTGGTGCACGACGGCGTCCAGCTGCAGCACCGGGCCGGCGACCGGATGGTGCGGCACCGGATCGACTTCGGTGCCCTCACCGCCAAGTCGGTCACCGTATACGGGCAGCGCGAACTCGTCCGCGACCTGATCGAACGGCGCGAGGCGGACGGGCTGCCGCTGAGGTTCGGCACCGAGGTGACCGGCGTGGACGGGCTCGACGACGACCGGGTCAGCATCCGCTGCCGCGACGAGGCGGGGGAGACCACGATCACGGCACGGTACGTCGCCGGCGTCGACGGCGCCCACGGCGTCACCGCCCGGCTGCTGGACGCCGAGGACCGGCAGACGCTGCAACGCAGCTACCCGGCGTCCTGGCTCGGGGTGCTGGTGGCGGCCGCGCCGCCCAGCCACGAACTGATCTACGCCCGGCACCCGAAGGGGTTCGCGCTGGCCTCCATGCGGACGCCGGAGATCAGCCGGCTGTACCTGCAGGTGCCCGCCGGCGACACCCTCGCCGACTGGAGCGAGGACCGGATCTGGGAACAGCTGCACCGCCGGCTCGACCTCCCCGACAGCCCGGTCAAACGAGGGACGGTTCCTGGAATCGTCGGTCACCCCGCTGCGCAGCGTCGTCCATCGCCGGATGCGTTTCGGCCGGCTGTTCCTGGGCGGGGACGCCGCCCACGTCGTCCCGCCGAGCGGAGCCAAGGGGCTCAACCTGGCGGTGGCCGACATGGCGCGGCTGTCCCACGGGCTGGGGCGGGCGCTGCTGCGCGGCGACGAGAGCGCCCTCGACGGCTACCAGGAACAGTGCCTGCGCCGGGTCTGGCAGGTGACGCATTTCTCCTGGTGGATGACCGATCTGCTGCACCGCCTGGACGCCGACGCGTTCGGTGAGGAGCTGCGCGCGGAACAGCTCCGCACCCTCGCCGACGGCGGCCCGCTGGCCCGCTGGTTCGCCGACAGCTACACCGGCCTGCCGGTCGCCGCCTGGTCGGCTAGGCGGGCGAGCGGAGGTCGGCCGGGGCCGGCACGAACGGCCGCACCCGCAGCCGCAGGCCGGCCTGTTCCGGCGTCCGGTCGCGCTTGAACGAGTTGCACGGCTCGCAGGCGGCGACCAGGTTGAGCCAGGACGTCGGACCGCCGCGGCTGCGCGGAACGACGTGGTCACGCGTGGACGCCGGACGCCCGCAGTAGGCGCACCGGTGGCCGTCGCGGCGCAGCACGTTGACCAGCGTGCAGGGCACCCGCCGGTTCAGGTACAGCCAGCGGGTGTACACGTAGCTGACCAGCTCCAGGGACTCAGGCTGCGGGTAGGGGCCGAACATGCGACCCGGAACCGCCGCGTGCACCCGCGCGACGTCGCGGTACAGCATCGCGATGGCGTGCTGCAGCGACACGTGGTGCAGCACCTGATCGGCACCCGCGTTGAACACGATCACCCGATCCATGTTCGGCCCTCCCTTCTCTGTCAGCCCTTCACGCAGAGCAGCGTCTGCAGCCGGGCGACGACCTCGACCAGGTCGACCTGGGCCGCGATCACCTGGTCGATGTCCTTGTAGGCGCCGGGGATCTCGTCGACCACCCCGGCGTCCTTCCGGCACTCCACGCCCGCGGTCTGCCGCGCCAGATCGTCGGTGGTGAAGGTCCGCTTCGCCCGCGTCCGGGACATCCGCCGTCCGGCACCGTGGGACGCCGAGTTCAGCGACGCCTCGCTGCCGAGACCCCGGACGACGTAGCTGCCGGTGCCCATCGAGCCGGGGATCAGGCCCAGGTCGCCCCGGGCCGCCCGGATCGCGCCCTTCCGGGTGACGATCAGCTCGACGCCGTCGTAGCTCTCCCGCGCCACGTAGTTGTGGTGGCACAGGATCGGCTCGTCGAAGCCGACGCCGGGCCCCGCCCACTGGCTCGACATCCACTGGGCGAAGACCCGCTGGACGGTGGCCAGCATCAGCGTCCGGGACAGCATCGCGTAGTCCTGCGCCCACCACAGGTCGTTCAGGTAGGCGTCCATCTCGGCGGTGCCGGCCAGGAACACGGCCAGGTCGCGATCGGGAAGGCCCAGGTTGTGCTCCAGGGTCTTCGCCGCCGCGATGTGCCGCTCGGCCAGCTCCTTGCCGATGTTCCGGCTGCCGGAATGCAGCGTCAGCCACAGCCGCTCGTCGCCCTCGGCGACGCACAGCTCGATGAAGTGGTTGCCGCCGCCGAGGCTGCCGCACTGGGACGCCGCCCGCGCCCGCCGGTCGGCGATGCCGGGTGCCCGCAGGTCGTCGAACCGGCCGAACAGGACGCCGAACCGGTGCCGCAGCGCGGCGTCCCGGGTCAGCACCTCGGCCTCGCCGTCGTTGCCCCGGAAGCCGACCGGGACGGCGGCCTCGATGCCGAGCCGCAGCCCGTGCAGGTCATCCGGCAGGTCGCTCAGCGTGAGGCTGGTCCGCACGGCGGCCATGCCGCAGCCGATGTCGACCCCGACCGCGCTGGGGCTGACGGCGTCCCGCATGGCGATCACCGAGCCGACGGTCGCGCCCTTGC
This sequence comes from uncultured Micropruina sp., assembly GCA_937863965.1. Classification (GTDB taxonomy): domain Bacteria; phylum Actinomycetota; class Actinomycetes; order Propionibacteriales; family Propionibacteriaceae; genus Micropruina. The sequence goes on along the minus strand of CALMIQ010000001.1, from coordinate 14,269 downwards.
CGAGATGGACGTCGGGCATCACCCGCACCTTCTCGACCCAGGGCAGCCGCGAGATGTTCCGCAGCTGGTCCAGCGCCGCGGGCTCGATCTCATGCGGATGCGCCCACATCAGCGTGTTGTCGTGCGCGGCACCGGGCAGCGCCACAGGGAACCGGGTGACGGGAATCTCGCTCACGGTGTCCTCCTCCTCTTTCTCTTCTTTCGGTGTTTCGTTCGGTGGATTGGGTGCCGGGGCATGAAAAAGCCGCCCGACTCGGTGGCTGAGTGGGCGGCGTGCATCCGATCCGGACGCCTGTCGGTGACCGGAAGGTCACATCGGAGGCCCACTCCTGCGCGGCTCGCCGCCGTCGTACCCGAAGCCGCGACGGTCACGGACGTGCCACGACGCGCGGCCGAGCAGCACGCGCTGCCGACGCTTCATGGTGTCGTCCGGGCCGAACATGGTGAATCCCTCTCGTGTGGGCCTCTCGCGCGAGGCCAGCCGACCAGGATATGCATTCCCGTGGCGGCACCGCAAATCAGGATCGGCCGCTTCTCATCCCGCGCTGCCCGGGGGGTCGAAGGTCAGCGGGACGGCGTCCACGTAGACCCGGTAGCGGCGGCTGCCGGAGGGAGGCGTGCGGTCCTTGGCCAGCGCCGAGTGCCGCTCGACCACGCCCACCAGTTCCTGGATCAGCAGCTCGGCCTCGGCGTCGGTCAGTTGCAGCGTGGACGCCGACAGCTGGCCGTTGCTCTCCTCGGGCGACGGGCTCAGGTGCTCCAGCCAGGTGGTCAGCGTGGCCGTCCGTTCGGCGATCACCTGTCCGACCACCGTGGTCAGCGCCCGCTCGGCGGCGGGATCGCGCAGCAGCGAGGTGTCGGTCAGCCGGAACCCCACCGGACGCCACCAGCGCTCCCGTCCACCGGTGTGCTCGGGATCGTCCTCGACGAAGCCGTGCCGCTCCAGCTGGCGCAGGTGGTAGCTGGTCTGGCCGCTGCTCTCGCCGAGCACCCGCGCCAGCTGGCTCGCCGTCGCCGGGCCGCGGCGCTGCAACTCCGCGTACAGCGCCATCCGCAGCGGGTGCGCGAACGCCTTGAGCGAGTCGGCGCCCAGGGAACGCTCATCGGCGAACGGCTCGTCGCCCTTGCCTTCGGTCATATGCAGAGATACCTTTGCATAGAAGTCTTTGCAGAGATACCTCTGCATTGCGAGTGAGTCTAGTGGAGGGGAGCCGGCCATGGCCGCAACCGGATCGGGACGTCGCAGGGAAGGCCTGGGCAGCGGGTTCCGGGCCCAGCTGGCATCGACCGGACTGGCCAATCTCGCCGACGGCGTCTTCGTCACGCTGGCGCCGCTGGTGGCCCTGACGCTGACCAGTTCGCCGGCCCAGATCGCGCTGCTCACCGCCGCCGGCTGGCTGCCCTGGCTGGTGTTCGGGCTGGCCGCCGGGGTGGTGATCGACCGGGTCGACCGGCGGCGCGTCCAGGTGCTCGCCCTGGGCGTCCGCGCCGCGGTGCTCGGCGTGGTGGCGGTGCTGGGCCTCGGCGGCGGCCTCAGCATGCCGTTGCTGCTGGCCATCGCGCTGCTCTACGGCGTCACCGAGGTGTTCGCCGATCTCGGCGCGACCTCGATCGTCCCCGACCTGGTGCCCGCCGAGAATCTGCCCGCGGCGAACGGACGCCTGATCGGCGTCCAGCAGGTGGCCAACGCCTTCCTCGGCTCACCGCTGGCCGGCGTCCTGGTCGTGCTCGGCGCCGGCGCCGGGTTCGGCACCTCGGCCGCGCTGGCGGCACTGGCGGCGCTCACCCTCGCCGTCGGCCTGCGCGGCGACTTCCGGCGGGCGGTGACCGGGACGCCGGCGCGCCCGCTCGCCCAGGTGCGCGAGGGGCTCGCCTTCCTGGTGCGGCATCCGGTGATCCGGCCCCTGGTGATCGCCGGGGGCGTGATCAACCTGGCCAGCACCGCCTACTTCGCGGTGTTCGTGCTGTGGGCCGTCGGGCCGGACTCGGCGATCGGGCTGACGGCGTCCCAGTTCCCGCTGCTCACCCTCGGGTTGGCACTGGGCGCGGTGGCCGGTTCGGTGGTGGTCGAGGGGGTGCAGCGGCGGCTCGGCGAGACCCGCACGATGATCGGCGCTCTGGTGATCAGCGTGCTGCTGATGCTGGTGCCGGTGCTGTGGCCCAACGGCTGGGCGGTCGCCGCGGCGTTCGCGCTGGTCGGCGTCACCAACACCGTGGGCAACGTGATCACCCAGTCGATGCGGCAGCGGCTGGTCCCCGGCGAGTTGCTCGGCCGGGTCGGTGGCGCCAGCCGGACGCTGGCCTTCGGACTGATGCCGGTGGGCGCCGTGCTGGGCGGCGTGGTCGCCGAGCACCTCGGCCTGGCCGCGACCTTCTACGCGGCGGTGGCGGTGGCGCTGCTGGCCTGCGGCTATCTGGCCCGGTCGCTGCGGAGGCCGGGGGCTCAGGACGCCGCGGAGCCCGCCTCCACCGCGGTGACCGTCTGAGCCAGCACCTCCCGGTAGCCCTCGATGCTCTGCGCCCCCGCGGTGGCGTAGCGGCGTCCGTACACGGTGAACGGCACCCCGGTGGCGCCGAACGCCCGCGCCTCGGCCTCGTCGGCGCGGACGGCGTCCGCGTAGGCGTCGCCGGCCAGCACCGCCCGGACGCCCGCCTCGTCGAGGCCGGCGGCCACCGCGGCCGTCACCAGCTGCCCGGGGTCGAACGGGTTCAGGGTGCCGGCGAAGTAGCCGTCCTGGACGGCGCCGAAGAACGCGGTGCCCAGGCCCTCGGCGGCGGCGTGGTGCTGCAGCCGGTGGACGTCGAAGGTGTTCGCCGTCACCCGGTTCGTGGAGTAGGGCAGGCCGTCGGCCACCGCGAGTGCACGCACCCGGGCCTCCATCGCCTGCACCTGCTGCGGCCCGGCGCCGTACTTGTGGCTCAGGTGGTCCAGCACCGGCTCGGCTTCCGGCGACGCGTTCGGGTCGAGTTCGTACGACCGCAGCCACACCCGGAAACGGTCGGCGTCCGGGCGCTGCGCGATGGCGGCCTCCAACCGGTGCTTGCCCAGATAGCACCACGGGCATCCCAGATCGACCCACAGTTCGATCGTCACGTCGTCTTCCATGGCACAACCATGCCAGTAGAGTTCGGCGGACGTAGCCCAGGAGGAAGTGTGCGCATGGTGGTACCCGAGTCGGTTCCGGTGTGGGCGGTGGGTATCTCCCTGGTGCTGGCCGTGCTGGTGGCCTGGTCGTTCAGCGAGATCGCACGCTGGCTGCTGCGCGGCCGCGCCTCGCTGGGGACCGCGGTCTCGATCGTGATCTCGGTGCTCGGCACGGCCGCCGGGTTGCTGCTCACCGGCTGGTTGCTGCCCGCGTTGCCGCTGTGGAACCCGCTGACCATCGCGCTGGCCCTGGGCCTGTCCATCGCCGGCATCGCCGGCTATGCGGCGATCGCCGCCCACTTCCAGCGCCCGCAACGGGAAACGCTGGCCGAGCTGGTCCGGGCGGGGGAGTCGTCCCGGGTGGAGTTCAAGTCGACGGCGCGGGTGAACCTGCACACCGGCAAGCGGGACGACCGGATGGAGCAGGTCGTCGCCAAGACCGTCTGCGCCTTCTTGAACGCCGACGGCGGCACCCTGGTGATCGGCGTGGACGACGTCGGCAGGCCGCTCGGACTCGACCCCGACTTCGCCACCCTGAAGGCGCCGGACGCCGACCGGTTCGAACTGTGGCTGCGCGACCACCTGACCACCACGCTGGGCCAGAACGCCGCCGCCCTGGTCGAGGTCGACTTCGCCGTTCTACGCACCGACGACGGCGAGGCGCTGGCCTGCCGGGTTACCAGCCGCCCCTCGCCGCGACCGGTCTACCTGCGGCCGGGCCGCAACGCCGGCCCCGAACTCTGGGTGCGCACCGGCAACTCCACCCGCCAGCTCGGCGTCGACGAGGCCACCGAGTACGTGATGCACCGCTGGCCGCTGAACCTCGGCTCCACCATCGCCGCCCAGTTCCGGGCCGCGGTGCGCTTCTCCGAGGAGCACTGAGACGTCGGGGACGTGGTTGCGGCGGGTCGGCCGGGTGTCAGCCGAGGGCCTTGGCCTTCAGCCGTTCGTACTCGGCAGCGGTGATGGTGCCGGCGTCCAGCAGGGCCTTGGCGCGGGCGATCTCGTCCGACGGGCTGCCGGCGACGGAACGGATGTACTCGTCGGCGGCGGCCTTGTGCTGCTGCGCCTGGGCGGCGGCGCGGTCGGCCATGCCGCCGCCGCGGACCAGCAGGTAGACCAGGGCGGTGATGAACGGGAAGAAGATCAGGCAGATGATCCAGACAGCCTTCAGCCCGCCGCTCAGCTTCCGGTCGCGCATCACGTCGCCGATGATCGTGAACAGTGCGAACAGGTAGGAAATGAAGATGATCAGCGTCAGTGTGTACCAGATGATGCTGCCGAGATTGGACCAGAATTCGGGCATGTGCGTTGTCTTTCGTCGGAGGATTGTCGATCGTGGTCGACACCACCGTCCAGCCTAGTGGTCAGTCGCTTGCCCGGGGCGGTAACCCACGCCGCGTGATAGAACCGTGAACGACGCACCCGGAGGCCGTCGGTAGAAATGGAGGACGAAATGCCCGCTGACCGCAATCCCGCGCGGCCCGCCTGGTATCGCCGGCGGCTGTCGCTGGCGGCGCCGTCCGCCTCGGCCGCCGATCCGGCCGCCGACCGCGCCGCCGCCCTGGCCAGGCTCGACGTGCTGACCGCCCGCGACGAGGGCGTCCCCGAGATGACCCGGACGCGGCTGCTGGAGCCCGACGGACCGGCGCCGGTGACCATCGTGATCTGGCACGGCTTCACCAACGCGCCCGCCCAGTTCGTCGCGGTGGGGGAGCGGCTGCGGGACGCCGGTTATCGCGTCCTGCTGCCCCGGATGCCGCATCACGGTCTCGCCGACGTGCTCAACCGGGAGCTCACCGAGCTGACCGAGGCCGAACTGGTCGAGCAGGTGGACACCTGCATCGACATCGCCGACGGGCTGGGCGACGAGGTCTGGGTGATCGGGTTGTCGGCCGGCGGCACGATGGCGTCCTGGGCGTCCGCCACCCGCAGCGAGGTGCGTCGCGCGGTGCTCGCGGCGCCGCTGGTCGCCCCCAAGGGGTTCCCGATGCCCGCGGTGCGGCTGTGCGTGAAGTTCCCGCGCATCGTTCCCGGCATGTACATGTGGTGGGATCCGCGGGTGAAGGCCGACCTCGGGCACAGCCCCTACGCCTATCCCGGCTTCCCGCTGCCCGGCGTGATGCCGTTCCTGCATCTGTCGGAGTCACTGTTCGACGGCACCGTCACCGTCGGGCACCGGCTCGACCGGGTGGTGCTGGTCAGCAACCCCAACGATCTCGCCGTCCGGCAGGACGCCGCCCGCGCCTTCGCCACGACCGTGTTCGCCGGCTCGGCCGACTACTTCGGCGAGGCCCGGATCGACGGGCAGCTGGGCTGGATGCACGACTTCGTCGACCCCTGGTCCCCGGGCGCCGGCAGCACCGAACAGGTGGTGGCGATCCTGTCCGCCGGGCTCGGCATCGGCGAACCCACCGCCGGCGGCGTCCTGGTGCCGCCGCTGGTCACCGAGCAGGCCTAGGGTCAGCGGGGCGTCCAGCGGCCCTTCGGCTTGCTGCCCTTGGAGCGCGGTTCCTTGGATCTCGGCCCCTTCGGCTTCCGGTACTTCGCCGGTCCCTCCCGGTCGCGTTCCCACTCGCGTTCCCGGGGGGCGGCGGGGGTGAGGTCGATCAGCTTGCCCGAGATCCGGGTGGTGCGCAGGGCGTCCCGGGTCTCCCGGGGCAGCGACGCCGGCAACTCGACCAGGGAGTGATCGGCGCGGATGTCGATGTGCCCGAAGTCGGAGCGGCCCAGGCCGCCCTCGTTGGCCAGCGCACCGACGATATGCCGCGGGGTGATCCGCTGCCGCTTGCCGACCGCGATCCGGTAGGTGGCCAGCGGCGGCCCCTCCCGTCCCGCACTGCCGCGGGGCGGCCGGAACTGGGGGTCGGCGTCCGGATCGAGCAGCAGCGGCTCCTCGCCCTGCGCCTGCAGCGCCAGCGCGGCGGCGACGTCGAGTTCGGGGACGTCGTACTCGTTGACGTAGTGCGCGACGACCTGCCGGAACAGCTCCAGCCGCTCCGAGCCGAGCGCCGCGGTGATGGCGTCGTCGAACCGGCTCAGCCGGGTGGCGTTGACGTCGTCGGCGCTGGGGATCGGCATCGGTTCCAGCGTCTGCCCGGTGGCCCGCTGGATGCTGGCCAGCAGGTGCCGCTCGCGCGGGGTGACGAACGAGATCGCCTCGCCGCTGCGTCCGGCCCGCCCGGTGCGCCCGATCCGGTGCACGTAGGACTCGGTGTCGGTCGGGATGTCGAAGTTCACCACGTGGCTGATCCGGTCGACGTCCAGGCCACGGGCCGCGACGTCGGTGGCGACCAGGATGTCCAGCTTCCCGGACTTCAGCTGGCCGATCGTCCGCTCCCGCTGCGGCTGGGCGACGTCGCCGTTGATCGCGGACGCCGAGAACCCGCGGGCCTGCAGCTTCTCGGCGAGTGTCTCGGTTTCGTTCTTGGTGCGGACGAAGACGATCATCCCCTCGAAGTTCTCGGTCTCCAGGATGCGGGTCAGCGCCTCCACCTTCTGCGGGTAGGAGACCATCAGATGGCGGTGCCGGACGTTGGTCGCGGTCGCCGTGCGGCCGCGGAGGGTGACCTCCTCCGGGTCGCGCAGGTAGGTGCCGGAGAGTCGCCGGATCGCCGGCGGCATGGTCGCCGAGAACAACGCCACCTGCTTCTCGGCCGGAGTCGCGGCGAGGATGGTCTCGATGTCCTCGACGAAACCCATGCTGAGCATCTCGTCGGCCTCGTCGAGCACCAGCAGCCGCAGCCGGGACAGGTCGAGGGTGCCCTTCTCCAGATGATCCATGATCCGGCCCGGCGTGCCGACCACGACATGGACGCCGCGGGCCAGCGCGCTGAGCTGGACGCCGTAGCCCTGGCCGCCGTACACCGGCAGCACGTGGACGCCGGGCAGGCCGGCGGCGTAGGCCTGGAACGCCTCGCAGACCTGCACGGCCAGCTCGCGGGTCGGGGCCAGCACCAGCGCCTGCGGCGACCTGCCGTGCTGCAGGTCGAGCAGCTGCAGCGCGGGCAGCGCGAACGCGGCGGTCTTCCCGGTGCCGGTCTGGGCGAGCCCGACGACGTCCCGGCCGTTCAGCAGCAGCGGAATGGTCGCGGCCTGGATGGGGGTCGGGCTCTCGTAGCCGAGCTGGCGCAGCGTGCGGAGCAGCCGCTCGTCGAGGCCGAGGTCGTCGAAGGAGGTAGCCACCCCATGACCGTAGCGGGTACCGCCCACCTACACTGACCGCATGTCTCGTCGTGTCGTCATCGCCGGAGCCGTCGCCGGCGTCCTCGCCCTGTCCGGCTGCAGCCAGGCCGGGCTCACCGTCGAGGACGCCTACAAGGTCGGATGCCCGGCGCTGGACGCGGTCGCGGCGTCCGGGTCGGTGGTCGGCAAGGTCGCCCTGGCCGGCCTGGAGCAGTTGCGCGATTCCGGATCGGTGACCGGTGAGAGCAAGCAGTGGGTCGATGTCGCGATCCAGTTCCTGTCCGACCCGGCGAAGGTCAGCGAGGCCAACAAGAAGCTGATCCGGGACGGCTGCGCGGCGCACGGGCACCAGCTGCAGAACTTCGGCTGAGGACCGCGGGAACCGGGTCGGGGGCCCAGATACGAGCCAGATACAAGACGCTGCAGATCGCCCCGTTCACAAGGTGGGCGATCTCGCTAGCATGCGCCCCATGAGCCAACAACATGTCTTGGGAATCGACATCGGGGGGACGGGCATCAAGGGCGCGCTCGTCGACCTCGCGGTGGGCGACCTGATCGCCGACCGGTACCGCATCGAGACCCCCGCCGAGTCGACGCCGGCCAATGTCGCCAAGGTCGTCGCACAGATCGTCGACCACTTCGGCGCCGACCTGGGCGACGGCCCGGTGGGCATCACCTTTCCGGCCGTGGTGCAGCACGGCACCACGCTGTCCGCGGCGAACGTGGACTCGTCCTGGATCGATGCGCCCGCGGAGCAGATCCTGGCCGACGAGCTCGGACGCCCGGTCGTCCTGGTCAACGACGCCGACGCCGCCGGCCTCGCCGAGGTGAAGTACGGCGCCGCGAAGGACGCCGAGGGGCTGGTCATCGTCACCACCCTGGGCACCGGCATCGGCAGCGCGATCGTCTACAACGGCGTGCTCATCCCGAACTCGGAACTGGGCCACCTGGAGATCGACGGCTACGACGCCGAGAAGCGCGCCGCGGCCAGCATCAAGACCAAGGAGGGCCTCAGCTACGACGAGTACGTGCCGCGGCTGCAGCGCTACTACGAGACGGTCGAGTTCCTGTTCACCCCCGACCTGCTGGTGGTCGGCGGCGGGGTCAGCAAGAAGGCGCACAAGTTCCTGCCCCAACTGAAGCTGCGGACGCCGATCGTGCCGGCCCAACTGCAGAACCGGGCCGGCATCGTGGGCGCCGCCTGGATCGCCGCCAACAGCTGATCGCCCAGGGGACGGCTCAGGCCTTCCAGAAGCCGGAGAAGGTGATCCGCTCCTTCGGCAGGCCGGCACGGTGCAGCGTGCGGCGTCCCTCGGTGGCCAGGCTCGATTCGCCGACCACGAAGGCGTAGGACGCCGCCCCGGGCGCCTCGACCTCCCGCAGCGCGCGGAGGGCGCCGGCGCCGACCAGTTCGCCGGTCGCCTCGCGGGGCACCCATTGGACGGTGACCCCGCGGGGCGCCTCGACCTCGATCACGTCGCCATGCGCCGGCACCTCGATGATCGCGGTGCCGACCGCGTCGGCGGGCAGGTCGCGCAGGATGCCGCGGACGGCGGGCAGCCCGCTCTCGTCGGCCACCAGCAGATAGCCGGCGGTGTCCTGCGGCGGGTCGAACAGCACGCCCTGGTCGAGGATGCCGACCGGGCTGCCCGGACGCGCCGCCACCGACCAGGCGGCCACGCCGCTGAGCCGGCCCTCGTGCCAGTGCAGCACCACGTCGATGTCGAGCTCGGCGTGGTCGCCCAGCCGCCGGTAGCCGGCGACCGTGTAGTTGCTGCAGTGCGGGCGCTGCTCGTCGGGGATCGCCAGGTAGGACTTCCACCACAGCCGTCCCTCGACCTCGGGCAGCCGCAGGCCGGCGTCCGGGGCCAGCGGGAAGAACAACCGGAACCAGTGGTCCAGCCCGCGCCAGTCGAACTCGGCCAGCTCGGCCGAGGCGATGGTGACGCGCTGGAACGAGGGCGAGATCCGCTCGGTGCGCACCACGTCGGCGGTGAACAGGCGCGGCTCGTCCGGCATCAGGCGCGGGTACTTGGCCATGTGACATCCCCTCGGAATGGTTAGGTTAGGCTAACCATATGTCGTCCCCGGCGTTCGCGGTCGCCCGGCGGGTGCGGGTGGACGCCTGGGTCCTGCTGGGCCTGGCCCTGCTGCTCGCCGTCGTCGGCAGCCTCACCCTCGGCAGCAACCCGGTGGCACCGGGCACGGTGCTGCAGGCCCTGCTCGACCCGTCCACCGACACCGACGCCGTGATCTGGGGTTCGCGGGTGCCGCGCACCCTGCTCGGCCTGCTGGTCGGCGGCTGCCTGGGCGTGGCCGGGGCGCTGATGCAGGGCCAGACCGGCAACCCGCTGGCCGACCCGGGCCTGTTCGGCGTGTCCAGCGGCGCCAGCCTGGCGGTGGTGCTGGGTGCCTATCTGCTCGGCTTCAACTCGATGACGGCCTCGCTCTTCCTGGCCCTCGGGGGCGCGCTGGTCGCCAGCGTGCTGGTCTTCGGCATCGCCACGCTCAGCCGCGACCTGGCCAACCCCGTCCCGCTGGCCATCGCCGGCACCGCCGTGACCGCCCTGCTCAACGCGGTCATCTCGTTCTTGGTGCTGACCAACGCCAGCTCGCTGGAGGCGTTCCGGGTCTGGGTGGTGGGTTCGCTCGGCGGCCGGGCCCTGGACGCCCTGCCGCCCGCGTTGGCGCTGGCGCTGGTCGGGCTCGTGCTGGCCTTCGCGAACGCCCGCTCGCTGAACAGCCTGACGCTGGGCACCGAGCTGGCCCAGGGGCTGGGGGAGACGCTGTGGCGGGCCCGGCTGGTCGGGCTGTCCGCCATCACCTTGACCACCGCGTCGGCCGTCGCCCTGGCCGGGCCCATCGGCTTCATCGGATTGACCGCGCCGCACGCCGCCCGGGCCCTGGTCGGCGGCAACCACTTCCGGCTGCTGCCGGCGTCCGGGCTGGTCGGTGCCGTCACCCTGCTGGTCTGCGACACCGTCGGACGGGTGATCGGCGGCGGACAGGCCGAGGTGCCGGTGGGTGTGGTGCTGGCCACCCTGGGCGGGGTCGCGTTCATCGCCATCGTGCGCCGGACGAAGCTGGCGGCGCTGTGAGCCGCCGGCAGGGGATCGACCTGGGTGTCATCGCGTTGCCCTGGCGCGCCCGGGTGCTCTGGATCACCCTGGGCTGCGCCGTCCTGGTGCTTGGCGTCTTCACCTTCGGCATCGCCGCCGGATCGGCACGGATGGGTGTCGGCGACGTCTGGACGACGCTGCTGGGCGCCGGCAGCCGCACCTTCGGCTTCATCGTCTTCGAGTTGAGGCTGCCGCGGGCCGCGGCCGGGATCGCGGTCGGGTTGTGCCTCGGCCTGGCCGGTGCCCTCACCCAGACCTTCTCCCGCAACCCGCTGGCCACCCCGGACATCCTCGGAGTCACCTCGGGTGCGGCCGCCGGCGCCGTCGTCGCGATCGTGATCGGGGGCGGCGGCTACTCGGTCGGCGCCTCGCTGCTCGGTCTCGGCATTCCGGTGGTGGCCACGATCGGCGGGCTGCTGGCCGCCGCGGTGGTCTACGGCCTGTCCTGGCGGCAGGGCGTGGACAGCTTCCGGCTGATCCTGATCGGCATCGGCGTCACCGCCATCCTCGGCGGGCTGACCAACTTCCTGCTGGTCCGGGCCCAGCTCACCCAGGCGACGGCCGCCACCCAGTGGATGGTGGGCAGCCTGTCGGGGGTGTCCTGGGCGAGCGTGTGGCCGATGCTCGTCGTCCTCGCCGTCGCGGTGCCGTTCGCGCTCACCCAGACGGCGCCGCTCGACCTGGGCCAGCTCGGCGACGACTTCTCCACCGGCCTGGGCGTCGCCGTGCAGCGGCACCGGCTGCTGGTCATCGTCATCGCCGTCGTGCTGACCAGCGCGGCGGTCTCGGCCGCCGGGCCGGTCGAGTTCGTGGCCTTCGTCGCGCCCCAGGTGGCCCGCCGGCTGACCCGGACGCCACGTCCGCCGCTGATCGCGTCCGCCCTGGTCGGGGCCGTCCTGGTCGTGACCGCGGACGTCGGCGCACGGGTGGCCTTCGGCACCGAGATCCCGGTCGGGATCGTCACCGCGATCATCGGCGCGCCCTACCTGATCTGGCTGATCACCCGTCACAACCGCAAGGAGCGCCGATGACCATGCCCGCCCTGGTGGCCGACCGGGTCACCCTCGGCTACGACGGCCATGTCGTCTTCACCGGCCTCACCGTGCAGATCGAGCCGGGCACCGTGACCACGCTGATCGGGGCGAACGGCTGCGGCAAGTCGACGCTGTTGAAGGCCTTCGGACGCCTCCTGGCTCCGTCGTCCGGGGTGGTGCGGCTGGAGGGCACGCCGGTCCGCCAGCTGTCGGCGCGGGCGGTGGCCCGGCGGCTGGCCATCCTGCCGCAGAAGCCGCTCACCCCGGCCGCCACCACCGTTCGCGACCTGGTGATGCGGGGCCGCCACCCGCACCAGACGCTGCTGCGCCCGTGGAGCGCCGAGGACGCCGCGAAGGTGGCCGAGGCGATCGCGTCCACCGGCATGACCGAGTTGGCCGACCGCGACGTGGGCTCGCTGTCGGGCGGTCAGCTGCAGCGGGCCTGGATCGCCCTGGTGCTGGCCCAGGACGCGCCGGTGATCCTGCTCGACGAGCCGACCACCTTTCTCGATCTCAGCCATCAGCTCGAGGTGCTGCGGCTGGTCCGGCAGATCAACGCCCGGCAGGGCAGCACGATCGTGATGGTGCTGCACGACCTCAGCCTCGCCGCCCGCTACTCCGATCGGCTGATCGTGCTGCACGAGGGCGGGGTGCTCGCCGACGGTGCGCCGTGGGACGTGATCACGCCCGCGGTGCTGGCCACGGCCTTCGGCCTGGAGGCACTGGTGATGGCCGACCCGGCGTCCGGGCGGCCGTTGGTGGTGCCCCTCGAGCCCGCGCCGGACACAGCGGTTCCGGCTATTTAGGTTAGGCTAACCTTCCCGCCATGAACCTCACCAAGAAACTGAGCCTGATTCTGGGCGCCCTGGTGACCGTGCTGGCGCTCGCCGCCTGCGGCTCGGGCGCCGGCACCCCGGCCACCTCGGCGTCGGCGCCGGCGGCGTCCGGCTGGAGCTACACCGACGACACCGGCGCCACGATCACCCTCGACCACAAGCCCGAACGGGTGGCCGGCTTCGCCGATCAGGTGCTGTCGCTGCTGTCCTACGGCGTGCAGCCGGTGGCCGTCTTCGGCCGGGTCGACGTCAAGAACGACCCGCGCTTCGCCGGCTACGACCTGTCGCAGGTGAAGATCGTCGGCAACGCCTACGGCGAGATCGACCTGGAGGCGCTGGCCGAGGCCGAGCCCGACCTGATCGTCACCGCCGTGTACCCCTCCGATCGCGAGGGCACCATCGACGCCAAGTCGCCCTACTACGGGTTGAAGGATCTGGAGCAGCAGAAGAAGATCCTCGACATCGCCCCGGTGGCGGCGGTGAAGGTGGGCGGCAAGGGCCTCGACGTGATCGAGAGCAACGCCAAGCTGGCGGTCGCGCTCGGCGCCGACCAGGCCAAGGTGGACGCCGACCGGGCCGCCTTCGCCACCGCCTCCACCAAGCTGACCGCGGCCGCCGGCGAATCCGGCCTCGAGGTCACCGTGATGTACGCCGACGCCGACGGGATCTACCTGGTCAAGCCCGAGGACGAGCCGCAGACCCAGCTCTACAAGAGCCTCGGGGTGAAGCTGACCGAGCTGAAGCCGGAGGGCCCCTACTACTGGGACATCTACAGCTGGGAGAACGCCGGCACGGTGATGTCGGGCGACATCATCCTGCTCTCGGTCGAGGGTTTCCAGAGCGACGACCTGAAGAAGCAGGCGACCTTCGCCAAGCACCCGGCGCTGCAGGCCGGACAGGTGTTCCCGAACGCCTACAGCTCGATGGACTACTCCTCGCAGGCGAAGCTGATGGACCAGCTCGCCGGCTGGCTCACCGAGTCGAAGAAGGTCTGACGATCGGGCGGGGCGCCACCGTCGTCCAGGAGATGCCGGCCTCGGCGAGCTCGTCCACCAGCCGCCGGGAGCGGTCGGCGTCCAGGTCGCCGAGGGCGAAGCCGTGCGAGACGTTCACCCGGCCGTGCAGCCCGGTGGCCCGGGTGCGATCGATCAGCAGCCGGTACTGCCAGGCGCCCAGGTCCCCGCCGTCGTGCAGGTGGATGTCGATGCCCACGCCGTGCCGCTCGGCGATGCGGAACAGGCCGTCCAGCTGGGCGATGGGGTCGAAGTCGATGGTGCAGGGGTCGATGCCGCCGATGTGGTCCACGCCGTCCGCGGCGGCCCGGTCGAGCAGGTCCAGGACGCCGGGCCGCCGGATCACCCCGTCCTGCGGAAAGGCGACCAGTTCCACCGCCACCGCCCCGCCGAGCCGCGCGGCCGCCGCCCGGACGACCTCCAGGCCGCGCAACCCCACCCCGAGATCGACGTCGACATGGCTGCGGGTGGCGGTGGTGCCGTGCCGGAGGAACTCGCGCAGCACCGCCACGGTGGCTTCCTCGCCCGGGATGCCGTACCGATCGCGCTCGGCGCGCTCGTGCGCGATCCGCCCCTGGGTGGTGGGCTCGCCGCCGTAGGAGACCCACGGCCTGCCCCACCAGCTCTTGTCGACATGGGCGTGGGCGTTGACGAAGCCGGGCAGCGCCAGCGATCCGGCCCCGTCGATCCACTCGCCCTCGGCCGGGGCGCTCCCGGCCGGCCGGACGGCGACGATCAGTCCGTCGCGGATGACGATGTCGGCGGGTCGGTCGCCCCAGGGACGCACCCGGCCGATGGTGAGGGCTGTCATGGCAGGGATGGTATACACGGTCGGGATGCGACCACTGCTCACCACGATGCTGACCGCGGCGCTGCTGCTCGTGGCCGCCTGCCAGACCGGCGAGCCCGGAGACAGGCTCGCCCGCGCCGTCGCCGC